>JBBJOU010000421.1:0-2501 GCA_037724305.1 Acidimicrobiales bacterium | reverse complement strand
GCCTGGCCGAGATCCGGACGCTGCTGGGCGTGCAGTCCAACGCCGAGGCGCTGGCCAGGTGGTCATCGCGCGGCTGATCGGTGGCGGTCCTGGGCGCCCCTCTGGTGGGTGTACGCGGTACCGGACAGGAGCTGCCCCTCCCCCACCAATCTGGCAGCGTCCTGTCCGGTACCGATGGCACGCTACGAGCCCGCCCCCTCCCGGTCATCCCCAATGTGTGCCAAGTGCGTACCTGCGGTCCCGTCGACGCGGTGACGGCGGTCCCGAAGGACCTGGACGGCAGCGGTCCGTCGGTTGGAGGCACCCAGGCGACGGACAGCGGACCGGATCAGACTGTTCACGGTCGACATCGACACGTGCAGCTCGGCGGCGATCTCGGCCGACGTGAGGCCGGCCCCCACCCGGAGGAGCACCTCTTCCTCCCGTGCGGTGAGCCCGGAGACGCCGGCACCGCGGGCCGATCCTCGGATCACGCCCAACGCCCGCAACGAATGCCGGGCTCGCGCCGCGACCGCGGTCTGCTCGACCCGCAACGCCATCTGCTCGGCCTCGGTGAGCCTGGTCGCAGCATCGTCACGCCCAACCAGTCGCGCCGACTCCCCTGCCGCCCAAGCCGCCCGCACCTCGCTGCGCCGGTCATGGCTTGCCCAGGCCGCAGACGCAAGGTCGAAGTGTTCGACGGCATCGTCGTGGCGGTCGTCGGCGGCAGCCACCAGACCGCGCCACTCGTGCGGGGCCGCCGCCCACGAGGGCACGGCGGCTGCTGGTTCCGAGCCGCGGACGGGCTCACCGAGGTCGCGGCAGGCGTAGGCGGCGATCAAGCGGCTGTTCACGGCGGACGGGTAGTCGCCGACGCCGAGCCGTTCGACGCCTCGGCCTGCCTCGAGAGCATCGGCGGCTCGTCCCGCCAACCAGGCCGTCTCGGTGAAGGCCCACCCGCGGACGGAGGTCAGCTGGGCGTCCTCACCCGGTCGGGCGGCGGAACGGTAGAGCACTTCAGCGGCTTCGTCGTGTCGGCCGAGGTCGGCGAAGGCGATAGCCAGCGCGGCCTCGGCGTAGGGCCGGTTCCGGAACAGGGCCTCGTCCCGTAGCAACGACATCAAGCGGTCGATCACCGCCGCCCGATCGCGACCGGCCAGTACCGACAGGAGCGAGCCGTAGGCGACGAACGACAGCCAGGAGGCCTCCATGCCAGGTGGTGGTCCCTCTGCGTAGAAGCCTTCGGCCACGGCCACGGCGTCGTCGATGTCGCCGGCGATCCATTCGCCGAGCACCAGGCTCTCGAGCGCGGCCAGCCGCAACCGGTGGTCGTGTTCCTTCTCGGCGCCGGCGATCACGTCGCGGTACAGGTCGGACCAGCCCGGTTGCCCCGACGTGAGCAGCACGCTGGCCAACCGGTACCGGGCGAACCCCTGCTGGAGGCCGAGCTTGTCGGCCAGAGCCACGGCCTCGTGGGCTCGCTCGAGCGCCGGTCGCCCGTCGAGACCGATTCGGGTCTGGGTGAGCGTCGACCCGGCCAGCGCCTGGACCTCCATGGCCGTGCCGGTTCCGCGAAGGTCTTCGACCGCAGTCGATATCAGCTCGGCGAACTCTGTAGGACGCCCCGCCAGCCAGGCGGCCTCGGCGGCAACGGCCCGCAGGGCGCCACGATCGACTGGCGGTAACGCCTCTACCCCGTCGACCGAGCACAGCTCGAGGGCCCGATCGGCGAGGCCGACCTCGGTGAGGGTGCGGGCGGCGGCCATGCGGTTCTCGGCGTCGAGGTCGCCGGGCGGTGCGCACGACACGGCCAGCACGAGCAGCTCGGCCTCCACCAACCGGCTCTCGGCCACGGCGGCGGCGGTGAGAGCGAGCCGCCGGGCCCGATCGCGGTCGCCGGCCCGGGCGAGGAGGAACGCGCCCTCGTCGGCTTCGACCAGTCCTGCCAGTTCCCGCCTCACGTCGTCGATCCCGGCACCCAGCTCCTCGACAACCGCCTCGGCCAACAAGGCGTGGTGGACGTCCACCACCCCATCGCGCATGCTGGCCAGACCGGCGGTGACCAGCGCCTCGGCTCCCGGTCCCAAGATCTCGGGCTCCGTCGGACGGCCGAGCACGCTCAAGCGCAACATGGCGACGCGCACCCCTGCGGGGTGATCTGCCAACCGGGCCTGAAGGGCACGCACCAGCGTGGGCGATGCGCTGCGCTGCCCAGCGAGCTCGGTGAGCAGCAGCGGGTTGCCCCCGGCCTGGGCCATCACCTGATCGCGCAGGGCCGGAGCGAGCCCCGGGTGCGCAGCGTCGAGCACAGTGCGGCTGGCGGCCGGCCCCAGAGGGGCCAACTCGAGCCGTTCGAACCCGGCGTCCACCAACCACTTCTCGGCCCCCTCCGCCCCAGGGTCCCCGGACCGCACGGTGGCCAGCAGCGGCAGCCGTCCCACCAGCTGACAGGTCGCCTCGAACGAGGGGTCGTCGGCCCACTGGAGGTCGTCGAGCAGGAGGCCGCCGGGGGCCAGGCGGAG
>JBBJOU010000420.1:0-2521 GCA_037724305.1 Acidimicrobiales bacterium | reverse complement strand
GTGATGGAGCGGCCGAACCGGTTCGAACACACCCGATGGTTGGGCGACAAGCGCTCGCTGATCGTCCACGACGTCGACGCCGCCACGTCGCCCCACGTGATCGACGAGCTCATGGCGGCGGGGACCTCGCTCTGCTTCGGGCCCGACACCCTCGTCGAGGCCCGCAACCGGGGCTACCGGCGCTGTCGTTGCTGCCCCGACGACGGCGACGACTGAGCCACGGTGGCTGCGTCGCCCCCACCGGACCGGCCCCCGCCCGTCCCGGCGACCGACGACCGGTTCCCGTCGGGGTCGCTGACCCTGACCGCGCACCTGGCGGTGCCACCGCCGGGACGGGCCGGCGCCAACCCTCCGGCGGTCATCGTCGCCCACGGCTTCCCGAGCGGGGTGGGCGGCGCCGCCGAGGCCGCCACCAGCTATCCCGAGCTGGCCGATCGCATCGCCGCCGAGATGGGCTGGGTGGCCCTGGTGCCGACCTTCCGGGGGGCCGGCGCCAGCGAGGGGAACTTCTCGTTGGGGGGCTGGCTCCAGGACCTCGTCGCTGCCATCGCCCACCTCCGGGCGGTGGTCAGGCCCAGCGGCATCTGGCTGGCGGGCTTCGGCACCGGCGGCGCCCTGTCGATCTGCGCGGCCGCCAAGGACCCCGCCATCAGGGGGGTGGCCGCCCTCGCCACCCCCGCTGACTTCGACGACTGGGCCAGCCAGCCTCGCCGACTGCTCGAGCACGCCCGCTCGGTGGGCCTGATCGGCGACGTCGCCTTCCCGCCCGCGTTCGACCGCTGGGCGCGCCAGCTGCGCGACGTCCGCGCCGTGCAGGCCATGGCCGGGCTCCGCCCTCGGCCCGTACTCGTCGTGCACGGCAATGACGACGAGTCGGTGCCCCCCTTCGATGCCCGTGTCCTGGCCGACGCCCACGGCGAGGCCGAGCTGCGCATGATCGCCGGTGCCGGTCACGCCCTGCGCCACGACCCTCGCGCCGCCGCCGTCCTCCTCGGGTGGCTCGACCGTCAGCGTACCAACCAGTTCGCCTGACGTCGGCGTTAGGGCCCGCCGGGAAACAACCTTGGCGTGTGGACGGCCGGATGACGCCGCTCGCGGCGTCCTTCTCCTCGACAGGGGGATGGCCCTGCCTTCGTCGTCGTCCTTGCGAGCGACGCCCCCGACTCGCCCACACGCGCAAGTAGCTCCCCGGCGGGCCCTTACGCCGCGTCGCGGGCGACGCTGACCACGTGGTCCAGCGTCAAGACGACGTCGAGCTCACCGTCGTCGATCAGCCAGAGGCTGCGGGCGGTGCACGAGAGCAGGGTGCCGTGGACGGGACCGGCGTCGGTCTCGACGGTGACCGACGATCCGACCAAGGGGCGCAACGCGCTCGAGCTCATGCCCGCTCGGTCTACCGCCCGCAGTATCGCCAGTGGGGGATAGTTGGGCTCTCGTCACGCGAACGCCATCACTCCGACTTGGTCCGCTTCGCCGCCTTCTGGGCCTGCTTCCAGGCGCGGACCCGGGTGAAGGAGTCGGGGCCGTCGATGTCGGCCACGGATCGGGGGTTGTCGTCGGCGAAGGCCCCGGCCGCCTGCTCCCAACCGGCGGGACGGATGTCGAGGCGCTTGGCCAGGATGGCGATGAAGATGCGGGCCTTCTCGTCGCCGTAGCCGGGAACGGCGCGAAGACGGGCCCGGAGGTCGGCACCGTCGGCGGCGGCGGTCCAGATGGCGGCGGCGTCGTTGCCGTGCTCGGCCACCACGTGGGCGCAGGCGGCCTGCACCCGGGCGGCCATCGACTTCGGGAAGCGGTGCAGCGCCGGTTGCTGGCGGAAGATCGCCGCGAACGCGTCCGGGTCGGCGGCGGCGATGGCGGCGGCGTCGAGGCGGCACCCGAGGCGCGCCTGGAGCCAGAGCGGAGCGATGAAGGCCCGCTCCATGGGGATCTGCTGGTCGAGCAGCATGCCGAGAAGGAGCGCGAGCGGGTCGGTGTTGACGAGGTGATCGGCCTCGGGATCGCCGGTGACGGCGAGCGTGCCCTCCATCCGCGTGAGCCTACGGGTCACGACGGTCGGGGTGGGCTTCGTCGGTCGGGACGGGTCGAAGGTGCGGTGCCGGGCCGGGGCCACGGGATACCGTCGCGCCTGTGCGAGCGAGATCGGTCCGGCGGGCCTGACTGCGAGCCGGGGTTGCGGCGGGACTGACGGGCGGCGCGGCGGCGCTGGTCGGACGCCCCCGCACCGAGGTGGTTGCCGCCGCCGGTGCCGGCGCCGCGGTCGGCTGCGCCATGGAGCACCGCCGCGCCGGCGTGGTGGCGACCGTCGTCGCCCTCGCCGCGGTGGTGGCCCGGCCCCATGCCCGCCGCCGGCCGGCCGGCGTGGCGCTCGCCGCCGGTGCCGCCGCCTTCGCCGCATTCTCCACCCGCCGACTGTGGCCGGTGCCGCCACCCGGTGGCGCCGAGGTGGTGCCCCGCCGCCTCCCCGATCCCGAACGCCGGCCGCTCGCCGACGGCACCGGGCTCCGCCTCGTCGTCAACC
>JBBJOU010000419.1:0-2528 GCA_037724305.1 Acidimicrobiales bacterium | reverse complement strand
TGAAGGAGGCGGTGCTCCCGTTCAACCGCTTCCCCGACGTCGACACCCTCCTCGGGCCGGAGATGCGATCCACCGGCGAGGTGATGGGCATCGACCGCACCTTCGGCCTGGCCTTCGCCAAGAGCCAGCTGGCCGCCGGCGACGTCCTCCCGACGGGCGGCACCGTGTTCATCACCGTGTCCGACAAGGACAAGCCGGCGGCGGTGCGGGCCGGCCGGCGCTTCGTCGAGCTCGGCTTCGCCCTCGCCGCCACCGACGGCACCGCCGCCGCCCTCGAAGCCGCCGGCCTGGAGGTCGACACCCGGGTGGCCAAGGTGCAGGAGGCCGGGAGCGGCGTCGACGCCGTGGCCCTGATCGCCGACGGCAAGGTCGATCTCGTGGTCAACACCCCCAAGGGCCGCGGCGCCCGCTACGACGGCGACCACATCCGCCGGGCAGCGGCGGCTGCCGGGGTGCCCTGCCTCACCACCGCCGCTGCCGGGATCGCCGCCGCCGAGGGCATCGCCGACCGAGCCCGCCACGACCTGCGGGTGCGGTCCCTGCAGGCATACCACGCCGATGTCGCGCCCGGCGCCGCCGGGTGAGGCGACGCCGCCTGCGGTCGACCGTCGGGGGGGTGAGCGCCGACGGCGTCACGTTCGCCCTCGACGTCGGCCTGGGCACGAGGGTCGGCGACGTCGAACTGCACTCGGTTGTGCTCGCCGCCTCGGGCACCGCCGGCCACGGCGCCGAGCTGGCGGCCTACGGTCCGCTCCCCGAGCTGGGGGCGGTCGTCGTGAAGTCCCTGTCGCCCGAGCCGTGGGCCGGCAACCCTGCCCCCCGTGTCGTCGGCGCTGGCGGTGGGGCCATGCTCAACTCGGTCGGGCTGCAGGGGCCCGGCGTCGCCGCCTGGCGGACTGACGGCCTGCCCGCCCTGCTGGGCGCCGGCGCCACCGTCGTCGCCTCCATCTGGGGGCGCACGGTGGGGGAGTACCGGCGGGCCGCCGAGCTCCTCGCCGGCGTCGACGAGCGAGTGGTGGCGGTCGAGGTCAACCTGTCGTGCCCGAACCTCGACGGCGGCCGCCACCTGTTCGCCCAGTCGCCCGCCGCCGCGGCCGAGGTGATGGCCGAGGTGGTCGACGCCCTCGACCGCCCGGCCTGGGCCAAGCTCACCGCCGCCTGCACCAGCCCGGTCGAGGTCGCCGCTGCCGTGGCCGAATCCGGCGCCGCCGCAGTGGTGTGCGTCAACACGCTGCTGGGCATGGCCATCGACGTCGAGCGCCGGGCCTACTCGCTCGGCTCCGGTCCGGGTGGTGGCGGCCTGTCGGGCACCGCCCTGCACCCCGTCGCCGTCCGGGTCGTCCACGACGTCCACGCCGCGACGCCCGAGCTGCCGATCGTCGGCGTCGGCGGCGTGGCGAGCGGCACCGACGCCGTCGAGCTGCTCCTGGCCGGCGCCTCGGCCGTCGCCGTCGGCACCGCCACCTTCGCCGACCCCCGCGCCTGCTGGCGCGTGCTCGCCGAGCTCGAACGGTGGTGCGCCGACAGGGACGTCACCGCCGTGTCCGAGCTCATCGGCGCCGTCCATGCCCGCTGACCTGATCGGAGCCTCACCCATGGCCGACCTCACCACCGCTCCCGTGCCCCCGGCGGTGCGCGACCACCTCGCCCTCGCCCTCGACGTCGACGATCTCGTCATGGCCCGGCGCCTGGCCACCGCCGTGCGCCCGTGGTTCGGGGTGGCCAAAGTGGGCCTCGAGCTGTTCTCGGCGGTCGGTCCCGACGCCATCGGCGTGATGCGCAACATGGGCTACCGGGTGTTCCTCGACGTCAAGCTCCACGACATCCCCACGACCGTGGGCCGGGCGGCCCGGGTGTTCGGTGCTCTCGGCGTCGACCTCCTCACCCTCCACACCGCCGGCGGCGCCGCCATGGTGCGCGCCGGGGTGGAGGGTCTCGCCGAGGGAGCGCACGCCGCCGGTCTCGACCAGCCCGTGGCCCTCGGCGTCACCGTGCTCACGAGCGACGCCGATGCCCCGCCCGAGCTGCTCACCCAGCGGGTGTTCCTCGCCCTCGCCGCCGGCTGCGGCGGCGTCGTGTGCGCGGCGGCGGACCTCCCCGCCGTGCGCACTGCCCCCGGCGGCGACGCCGTGCAGGCCGTGGTCCCCGGCATCCGCCCCGCCGGCGGCGCCGCCGACGACCAGGCCCGCGTCGCCACCCCCGCCGCCGCCATCACCGCCGGCGCCGACCTCCTCGTGATCGGCCGCCCCGTCACCCGCGCCGCCGACCCGGCGGCGGCCGCCGCCGCCATCGCCGCCGAGGTCAGCGGCGCCCTGTAAGGAGGTGCGATCATCGCGCTGATCGGTTCAGTCGTCGTCACCGTACCCGCCGGCCGCAACGCCTGTTCGCTCCCTCGTCCCTCCGGGGGCCGCAACTAGGGTGCGGACCCATGGCCCAGCCTCCCTCTCTCTCGCCCGAGCAGCGCCAGGCCGCCCTCGACAAGGCGGGCGCCGCCCGCCGGGCGCGGGCCGAGCTGAAGGAGCGCCTGA
>JBBJOU010000418.1:0-2536 GCA_037724305.1 Acidimicrobiales bacterium | reverse complement strand
TGACCATGGCGACGACGGTGCGGCCGGTCAGCTCCAGCAACTCCTCGTCACGAGCGGGGTGTCACACCCGGTGGGTAGCCTCGTGCCATGGCTGTCGCCGTGACGCGCATGAGCGCGGACGAGTACCTCGCAGGTCCTGAGACCCGCCCCGGAACCACCGAGCTCGTCAACGGGACGGTCGTCGTGAACGAACCCGAGCTGGCCCATGTCCATGCCCAGGGTGAGGTGTTCTTCGCCCTCAGCGCGTGGTCCCGGACCGCACCCGGGCGAGGCCTCGTCAGCTTTCCCGCCGACGTCCGCATCGACGATGCCAACGTGTTCGCCCCCGACGTGTGGTGGCTGCGCGACGACCGGCGCCCGGCGCCCGAGGCGCGCCGGCTCGATGGCGTCCCCGACCTGGTGGTCGAGGTGCGCTCGCCGTCGACCTGGTCCCGGGACCTCACGGTCAAGCTGGCCGCGTACGAGGCCAAGGGAGCCGCCGAGGCCTGGTACGTCGACACCGCGGCCCGCACGGTGCTGGTGTTCCGGCGCTCCACCGCGGCGGCGACGACCTTCGACGAGCGGATCGAGGTGGCCGGCGACGACGCGCTCACCTCGCCGATGCTCCCCGGTTTCGCGCTCCGGATCGGTGCCATCTTCGAGCGGTGACGCCGACGTGCTGACGGTGCCGGCGGTGACCGTCGACGCTCGTGCGGGTGCGCGGTGTCGGGGCGCGGGCCCCGACCAGGCGGCGGCGGCCGGTCAGGCCAGCGCCGCCTCGCGGGTCTCGTCGTCGAACTGGGTGCGGTAGAGCTCGGCGTAGCGGCCGCCGCGGGCGAGGAGCTCGTCGTGGGTGCCCCGCTCGACGATGCGCCCGGCCTCGATGACGAGGATGGCGTCGGCGGCGCGGATGGTCGACAGGCGGTGGGCGATGACGAGGGCGGTGCGCCCGGCCAGCGCCGCGGTGAGGGCGGCTTGGACGTCGGCCTCGGAGGTGGAGTCGAGGCTGGAGGTGGCCTCGTCGAGGATGACCACCCGGGGTCGGGCCAGCAGGATGCGAGCGATGGTGAGGCGCTGGCGCTCGCCGCCCGAGAAGCGGTAGCCCCGCTCGCCGACGACGGTGTCGAGCCCGTCGGTGAGCGACTCGACCAGGGGGCCGAGCCGGGCGCTGCGCAGCGCCGCCCACAGCTCGTCGTCGGTGGCCTCGGGGCGGGCGAAGCGCAGGTTCTCGCGCACCGTGTCGTGGAACAGGTGACCGTCCTGGGTGACGAGGCCGACGGTGGCACGGATGGCGTCGAAGGTCAGGTCGCGCACGTCGACGCCGCCGAGGCGCACGGCCCCTCGGTCGACGTCGTAGAGACGCGGCACCAGCGAGGCGATGGTGGACTTGCCGCTGCCCGACGTCCCGACGAGAGCCACGAGCTGGCCGGGCTCGACCCGGAACGAGACGTCGTGCAGGATCGTCTCGCCGCCGCGGCGGTCGAGGGCCGCCACCTCTTCGAGTGATGCCAGCGACACCTTGTCGGCCGACGGGTAGGCGAAGTCGATGCCGTCGACCTCGATGGCGACGGGGCCGTCGGGCACCAGCCGGGCGTTGGGCTTCTCGCTGATGAGCGGCACCAGGTCGAGGACCTCGAACACCCGCTCGAAGCTCACCAGGGCGGTCATGGCGTCGACCCGGGCACTGGCCAGCGCCGTGAGCGGGGCGTAGAGCTGGGTCAGCAGCAGGGCGAGGGTCACGACCGTGCCGGGTTCGAGGTCGGCAGTGATGGCGAGGTACCCGCCGAGGCCGTAGACGAGCGCCAGGGCAAGGGCCGAGACCAGGCCGAGGGCGGTGAGGAAGACGTACTGGCCCATGGCGCTGCGCACGCCGATGTGGGCCACCCGTTCGGCCCGGTCGCCGAAGGCCTGCTCCTCGTGGGCGGGCCGGCCGAACAGCTTGACCAGCGTCGCCCCCGGGGCCGAGAACCGCTCGGTCATCTGGGTGTTCATCGCCGCGTCGTGGTCGGCGGCCTCGCGCTCGAGCTGGGCCAGGCGGGTGCCCATCCGCCGGGCCGGCACCACGAACACCGGCAGCAGCACGAGGGCCAGGACGGTGATGACCCACGACAGGCGCAGCATCACGCCGAGGGTCAGCACCAAGATGATGAGGTTGCTGACCACGCCCGACAGGGTCCAGGTGAAGGCCCGCTGGGCGCCGATGACGTCGTTGTTGAGCCGGCTCACGAGCGCACCGGTGCGGGTGCGGGTGAAGAAGGCGACCGGCATCTTCTGCACGTGGCCGAACACGGCGCGGCGCAGGTCGAGGATGAGGCCCTCGCCGATCTTGGCGGACTGCCACCGCCCGGCCAGGCCCACCACCGCCTCCAACAGCGCGATGGCGGCGATGACCAGGGCGATGACCACGACGCGCCCCTGGTCCTCGCCGGCGATGATGGCGTCGACCACCTGGCCGGCGAGCAACGGCGTGGCGACCGTCAGCAGGGCGGTGACCACGCTCAGGGCGAGGAACGCGATGAGCGCCCGGCGGTGGGGGCGGGCGAAGTCGAGGATGCGG
>JBBJOU010000417.1:0-2541 GCA_037724305.1 Acidimicrobiales bacterium | reverse complement strand
GTGTCCACCTCGGCGTTGCTGTAGCCGGCCCCGTTGGTGAACGGGGCACCGGTGATGGCGGTGGTGTGGTAGAAGCGGCGCACACCGATCTCGGGATCGGTGCCCTGGCAGTTCGACACCACCATCGTGTCGAACTCCCGCTCACCGTAGAGGGCGTTCTTGCCGGCGCCGTCCACCTGCTGGAGCCGCAGCTCGATGCCGACGAGGGCGGCGTCCTGGCTCATCTTCGTGGCCAGGTTGGCCTCGGTCCCGGCGAAGTGGAACATGTCGAGGACGAGGGGCTGGCCGTCGCGGGTGCGGGTCTGGCCCTCGCCGGGACTCACCCAGCCGGCCTCGTCGAGCAGGCGCGCCGCCTCATCGGGATCGAACTCGGGGATCGGCGCCTCGGTGTGGGCGAAGTCGATCTGGCTCGAGATCGGCGACGTCGCCAGCTCGCCGTTGCCCTGGAGGACCTGCTCGACGTACACCTCGGTGTCGAGGGCGTGGGCGAGGGCTTGGCGGACGGCGAGGTCGCCCAGGATCGGGTGGGGTGCGGCGGTGCCGTCGCGTACGGCGGCCGGGTCGGCGCCGCGCTCGAAGAGGTTGAACACCACCTTCTGCACGCAGTTGGTCGCGCCCCCGGCGCTCTGGGAACCGGTGATGATCTCGATGTCGGGGTTCGCCTCCAGCGCCGGCAGGTCCTGGCCGTTGACGCTCCACAGCCAGTCGATCTCGCCGGCGGCCAGGGCCTGGGCCTGGGCGGCAGGCTCGATGGCGCGTTGCACCACCTGGTCGAGGTAGGGCTCCGGGGCTCGGAAGTAGTCCTCGAAGCGGTCGTAGACGATCTCGGCGGCGTCATGGGAGGCGAACTGGAACGGCCCGGTGCCGACGGGGTCCTGGCCGGCGGGCCAGGGTGTCGCCGCCGTGGGCGGCTCCTGGCCGTCCCAGATGTGGCTGGGCAGGATGGCGCCCTCGGTGTGGCCGAGCTGCTGGAGCAGCGGGCCGTAGGGCTCGGCGAAGCGGAAGGTGACGGTGGCCGGCTCGCCACCGGTTGCCTCGACGGCCTCGATCGACGGGCAATCCGGTTCCTCGGGCGCCGGCGCGCACGGCTCGGCCAGGGCGGGGCCGATCGACGACTGGGTGCGGGCGTGGTTGCGCAGCAGGGCCGCCTCGTAGGTCCACTTCACGTCCTCGGCGGTGAGCGGCTCGCCGTCGTGGAAGACGACGTCGTCGCGCAGGGTGAACACGTAGGTGGCGCCGTCGTCGAGGACCTCCCACTCGGTGGCCAGCTCCGGCACCGGTTCGGCGTTCTCGTCGATCTCCACCAGGCCGCTGAAGAGCAGGCCGGCGGCCTGCTGCATCCCGCCCTGGGTGCTCACCGCCGGGTTCAACGTGCCCTGCGCCGGCAACTGGCCGCCGACGCCCACGACGAACGTGCCGCCCTCGACCGGGTCGCTCTCGGTCTGCTCGGTGCCGTCCGTCGCTTCTGTGGCGTCCGTCCCCCCGGCTCCGTCCGTCACGCCGGGGCCCGCCGTCGACCCGTCGTCGTCACTCGCGCACGCTGCGCCCACCAGCGCCAGGCCCATCAGCACCGTGAGCAGTCGCCTCGGCTTCGCCATGTCTCCCAAATCCCCCTTGGTTGCCTGCATCCGCGTCGCGGTCGGTGGCGTGGCCACCTCGACAAGCGGGGTACGACTACCACGAAATCCGACGTTCCGGGCCACATCGGCGGCGGATCGGCCGGTACAACGATCGGACCGCCGGTCGACCGCGGCGGCATGGTCACCGCGCGCCAGCCCGCACGGCAGGGGCGAGCGGGCTCAGGCCGAGCCAACGGGGGAACGCCCGCACCAGGGCCGTCGCCCCCTCGACCCGCACCGATCCGTCCGCCCGCGCCTCGTCGAAGCTGACCCGGCCCAGCCACAGGCGGTACAGGTCGGCGAGCCCGGCCGTCACCGAGAGATCGAGGGCGAAGCCGGGGTCTTGGCGGCACACCGACACGTCGGCGGCCTCGAGGATCATCCACCACCAGCGCTTCGGCGTGTCCCGCAGGTCGAAGCGGACCAGCACCCGCCGGTCCGGGAGAAGGTCCCGGTTGACCCGGCGGGCGATCCAGCCCATCAACACCTCGGGCTTCAAGTCGGCCGGCTCGGGGTCACCGAACGCACGACGGGCGGCCCATTCGCCGAGGGCCATGACCACCGGGCGCAGCTCCCTGCCCCCCTCGGTCAGGTGGTACCCCGCCGCCGCACCGCCGGCAGCGGGCCGGCGCTCGACCACGTCGGCCCGTTCCAGTTGGCGCAACCGGCTGACGAGCAGCGAGCGGGAGATCCCCGGCAGACCGCGGTAGAGGTCGCTGAAGCGGTGGACGTCGGCCAGCAGCTCGCGCAGGATGAGTGGTGTCCACCGGTCGGCGAAGATCTCCGCGCCCTTGGCGACGGGGCAGTACTGACCATAGGAGTGCATGAGGACGACTGTGGCACACGACGGGCTCGACATGGTCCGATGCCCGGACCACGCCGGGAGCCCGGCCGCGGCCGACCGCGGGTCAGCCGTGGATGG
>JBBJOU010000416.1:0-2546 GCA_037724305.1 Acidimicrobiales bacterium | reverse complement strand
CCACCGCGGCCTTCTTCACCACCGCGGCCTTCTTCACCACCGCGGCCCTCTTCGCCGGCGCCGTGGTCGCCGCACGTCCGTCTTGGGCGACCGCCTTGGCGCGCTTCCCAGCCGCCGTCCGCTTCGCCACCGCCTTGGCGGCGGGTGCCGCCTTCGGCGTCGTTCGCGTGGCGGCCGCCGACGGCTTCGCTACCGCCCCGCCGGCGGAACGGCGGGGCGGTGCCGGCTGGGGCGTCCGACCGGCGGCAGGGGTCTGGGGCATGGCGTCGGCCCACGGCGGGCGGGGCTCGGTGGGGGTGACCGGGCGGGCGGTGGGCACCCTCGCCTCGCCGGGCTCGTACACCCGCATGCCGTCCCGGCGCTCGAGGAAGGCCTGGAGCGCCCGGTCGCGCGCCGAGATGATCTCTTCCTTGTCGATCAGCATCATTGCTTCCGACGCGTCAGCGCCGATCGCCTCCGCCAACTGGTTCAGTGCGAACTCCGTCATCTCGGGCTCATCCGCCCTCGGGTCGGGGAAGTCGTACCCGCCGGCGTCGCCGGTGGGATCGCGCCCGACCACCGGCGCCGCCCGGCCGGGTGCGGGCGCCCGCCCGCCCGACTGCGGGACGGCGCGTTCCGGGCGCCGGTAGCCCGGTTCGCCGTACCGGGGGATAGCCCCCGGGACGGCGTCGCCCGGGCGCCGGTAGCCCGGTTCGCCGTACCGGGGGATGGCCCCGCCCGGTGCCTGGTAGCCGGGATCACCCCTCCCCGGAGGGGCCCCCCGCCGGATCTCCGCTTCGAGCTCGCGAGCCGCGTCCGCCTCGCGATCGTTGCCTGCCGGCTGCTCGTCGTCGTCCTTGCGTCGCCACTTCACCCGGCTGCCCCCGTTCCACGGCCTCTTGCCCGCAGGCTACCCCGAGCAGGGCGCGCGGCCCGACGCCGCGACCGGCACCGCGGCCGCCACGACGGGCCCACGACGTTCCTCATCCGCCCGACACGGCCGGCAGCACCGCCACCTCCATCCCGTCGGGCACCACCGTGTCCAACCCGTCGAGCGTCCGGACGTCGTCGCTGCCCACGAACAGGTTGACGTGACGCCGGAGCCCGCCGGCCTCGTCGCGCAGGCGGCGTCCGACGGCGGGATGGTCGTGGTCGACGGCATCCATCACCGCTCGCAGCGTGACCGGCGGGGGCAGGTCGACCTCGATGCGGGCGGCGCCGCCGGCGTGGGCTCGCAGGGCCGAGGCCAGGCGGACGACGATCACGGCAGGACCGCCGTCTTGACGCACACCACCGGGGGGAGGTGGCGAGCCAGCTCCTGCCACGAGTCGCCGGCATCCGCCGATGCGTAGACGTCGCCGGTGCGGGTGCCGACGTACAGCCCGGCGGGGTCGAGGTCGTCGGCCGCGAAGCCGTCGCGCAGCACCGAAAGCCAGGCCTGGTCCTGCGGGAGTCCCGATGTCAGCGCCTCCCAGGAGCCGCCGCCGTCGGTGCTGCGGTAGACACGGAACCGTCCCTCGGGCGTGCACCGGAACGCATCCGATGTCAGCGGCAGGACGTAGACGGTGCCCGGTTGGTTGGGGTCGACGACGACCGGGAAGCCGAACGTCGACGGGAGGCTGTCGGCGCCGATCTCCTCCCACCGGCCGCCGAAGTCGTCGGAGCGGTAGACGCCCCAGTGGTGCTGGAGGAACAGCGTGTCGGGTGCCGACGGATGGCGGTCGACCTTGTGGACGCACTGGCCGAACGCCGGCGTCGGTTCGGGCAGGAACGCCGCCGCGATGCCGGTGTTCGCCGCCTCCCAGGTGCGCCCGTCGGTCGTGCGGTAGAAGCCGGCGGCGGAGACGGCGACACCGAGGCGCGGCCCCCCGGCGGGATCGATGACGACGGTGTGGAGGCAGAGGCCGCCGCCCCCCGGCTGCCACTGCGCCCGGTGCTCGTGGTCCCAGAGTCCCTCGTCGAGGTTGAACGACTCGCCGCCGTCGTCGGAGCGGAAGAGCGCCGCCGGCTCCACGCCGGCATAGACGACGCCGGGTTGGGCGTCGCCGGCCACCTGCAGCTGCCAGACCCGGGCGACGGCGGCACCGGTACGAGCGGGAAAGGAGAGCGTGTCCGCCGCCGGCTCCACCCACGAGGCGCCGAGGTCGTCGGAGCGGTAGACCGACGGCCCCCAGTGCGAGCTCGTGGCCCCGACGAGGAGTCGCGTCCGGCCGGCGCGGCAGTCGAGGACGGCGGCGGCGATCTCCTCGCCCCGGAACCACGGCCCGGCCAACCGCCAGCGGTCCCGGTCGGGGCCGGCGGTCAGGCAGAACAGGCCTTTGGTGGTGCCGACGAGCACGACGACGTCGCCCGCCGCCGCCTCGATCCCGGGTGGTGCAGCGGCGCCGGCCGCTGGGTGATCAGGCGTTCCTCCGTCGGTCGAGCTGGGGGCCACGAGGACTCCTTCCGGGTTGGTGTCGGCCATGATCCACGATCGCCGCTGCTGCTGCGGCGAGCGTTGGCATCCATGTCCATGAGGGGCCGTTCGCTCGTAGACGGT
This sequence comes from Acidimicrobiales bacterium, assembly GCA_037724305.1. GTDB lineage: Bacteria > Actinomycetota > Acidimicrobiia > Acidimicrobiales > JACDCH01 > JBBJOU01. Next base: position 28 of record JBBJOU010000416.1, on the reverse strand, counting down.
CCGCGCCCGCCGGACTCATCGTTCGGGC
>JBBJOU010000415.1:0-2561 GCA_037724305.1 Acidimicrobiales bacterium | reverse complement strand
AGGCCCGCTGGAACCCGCCCAGGCGTCGCGCCGAGGTGACCCGCCCGGCGTAGAAGAGGAATTCGAGGGCGATCTTGGCATCGCCCCAACTCCACCACGCACCCGGCCGGGGCCGGCCCAGCGCCGGGTCAGCCTCCAGCTGGGCGGCGGTGACCGGTCCACGCGCGGCGACCTCGTCGTAGACCCGTTCGACGAGTTCCGGGCGTTCGGCGAGCAGGCGGACCATGGTCGCTGACTCGCCGCGAGCCGTGGCCATGCGCCACCGCAGCAGCGGGTGCAGCGCCACGGCCACGTAGCTCGCCTCGTGCGCCCAGTACTCGAAGGCGGCCCGTTCGTCTTCGAGCAGCGCCCGCAGCCGGGTCCGGGGATAGGGGCCGAGGCGACTGAAGAGGGGGAGCTCGTGGCTACGCACGACGACGTTGACCGAGTCGATCTGGAGCAGGTGGAGCCGGGTGAGGGCGGCCCGCAGGTGGCGGGCGTCGACCCGGCCGCCGTGGGCGCCGAGCCGCCGGCCGGCGAAGCCCTGGGCGGCGAGGGCGGCCCGTCGCACCTCGGTCGGCGTCAGTTCCTGCACGGCGGGCCACCCTACGGTCGAACCGGCGGCAGGTATCCGAGTCATCGCTCCGGTAGCTGCCGCCAGTTGCCAGGAGGAGGAGCCGATCGATGCACCCCGTCGCCTACGGGCGGTCGTCCATGGGTTCGATGCGGGGGTTGGCGAACACGCCGGCGCCCCGGGCCACGTCGTCGGCGGACAGCGCCTCCTGCAGGCCGGACGCGATCGAGTCGTCGACCATGGCCACCCACAGCCCGGCGCGCTCGTCGATGAGCACCACGCCGTAGTCGCCATCGAGCGCGCTGTCGTCGAGCCCGTAGCGGGCGGCGAGGCCGGCGAGCGTGGGCTCGCCGGCCTCGGGTTGCTGCACGAACTGGAAGAGAGCGCCCATGGGGCGCAAGCGTGCCAGCTCAGGCGTGGCCGCCGCAGCCGCAGCCGCTGGTACCCGCGACCGACGGCTCGTCGTCGCCGCCCGCCGCCGCCTCGGTCGGCTTTCGCCCGGGGAGGACGGGGCGCTCGAGATCCTGGGGTCGCAGCTTCTCCAGGACATCGAGGAGCTCGTCGAGCACCTTGAGCGGGCCGGGGTCGGGGATGCGCCACTTGTCGATCTCGACGAGGCCCTCGCAGATCCACGGGTACCGGCGGCAGATGTCGAGCTCGGGACGGCAGAGGCGCGGCACCAGGTCGCAGATGCGGTGCTTACAGAGCCACGGGATGCGGTCACAGATGTCGACCTTCGGGATCCGGATGCGGGGCTTCAACTTGGAGGCGAGCCCGCAGCCGTCGACGACGCCGAAGCCGTGGTCGAAGTCGTAGCCCGAGACGCCGAGGTCGTCGGCAGTCGAGGTCAGGAGCGAGCGGATCGCCGCCGGGGTGCGGGTGCCGAGGCCCGCCTGGTAGGGCCGGCGGGTGCGCACGGCGGCGACCACGCCGGCCACCACCGGGCAGGCGGCGGAAGTGCCGCCGTCGGCGGCGTAGACACCGGAACCGCTGAAGTGCGTGTAGCCGCTGATGTCGGGCTTCTGCCACGCCAGCGTGCCCGGCCCCTGGGTGGAGTACCCGGCCCGCTCCCGGTGGACGTCGACGCCGGCCACCGCCAGCACCGACGGGCTCGAGTTGGCCCCGACGATGCCGGCGTTGACGACACCCTGGCACCGGCCGTCAGGGCAGTCGGCCCCGCAGTTCCCGGCGGCGAAGAGGATGTCGGCGCCGGCCGCCTCGAGCTGGGCCGTGATGCGGTTGAACGGGTGGTTCGGGTTGTGGCTGTAGTTCCCGGCATGGCCGACGGGGAAGTCCCAGCTGGCGTGGAACATGCCCCAGCTGTTCGACACCACCAGCGACCGCGTGTCGCCCGGACGCCGCGGCGCGTTCATCACGTCGATCAGGTGCCGGAACGCCCGCACCGCGTCGGAGAGGACGCCGGACATGATGGTCGGCCCCTGGGCGTTCGAGGCGAGCACGGCGATGTCGAGCAGGGTCGCCTGGGGCGCGGCGATGAGCGCGTCGTAGGCACACATCGTCCCGTGGTCGGCCGCGAACTGGAACGGGGTCAGACCGGCCTGCGGGACCCAGCTGCGGGCGGCGTCGATGGCCGGGTTGAGGCCCCGGCCCTGGAGGTGGGGGAGGCTGATGCCGGTGTCGACGATGGCCAGCAACACGCCGCTGCCGTCGGCACCGACGGCGGCGAGGTCGGGCACGCAGAGGGCGGCGGCGACATCGGCGGTGTTCCCGCGGGCGGCCCCTCCGGGGCACACCGGGGTGCACGGCTCGATGGCCGGGTCGCTGAACACCCCGACCACGTCGGGGCGGTCGGCGAGGGCGTCGAGCTGACCCTCCTCGACGGTCGCCCGCACCAGGTAGGTCGAGGCGGCCGGGTCCAGGTCGAGGACGAACGGCGGCGCCGTCGCGAACGGTGACCACGGCCGCCACGACGGAGCGGGCCCCGGCGGCCAGCAGCCGGGCCACCAGCCCGACGATCTCACCGCCGCCGAGGTCGATCCCGCGCCCG
>JBBJOU010000414.1:0-2566 GCA_037724305.1 Acidimicrobiales bacterium | reverse complement strand
CTCGACGAGGCGCGGACGTAGCGCAGGCAGCAGGTGCCGTCGTCGCCGGCCACCAAGCGCTCGAGGCGCAGCGCCAGCGGCGTCCCGGCCGGCGGCCCGACCGCCGCCCGGTCGCTGGTCCCGCCGACGAGGACCGGGCCGAGGGTGAGGCACCACTCGTCGACCAGGTCGGCCGCCACCAACTGGCCGGTGAGCGTCGGGCCGCCCTCGCACAGCACCACCGCGGCGCCTCGCTGTCGGAGCACGGTGAGGGCGGCGAGGAGGTCGACCGTCCCGTCGGTGGCGGCGGTCACGTCGAGCACCTCGGCGCCGGCGGCGGCGAGGGCGACCCGGCGATCGGCCGGGGCGGCCGCCGTCGTGAGGACGAGGGGGCCTTCGCCGGGGCCGGCCTCGGTGAGCAGCCGCGCCGCCGGGTCGACCGACAGTGAGCCGCTGACCACCGCGATGCGCGGCGCCGCCGCCTGGCCGCGTGCCACCCGCATGGCCCGCCCGGCCGCCGACGACCGGCCCGGGCGGTAGTCCTCGACCCGTACCGTGGCGGCTCCCACCAGGATCACGTCGGCCAGGGCGCGGATGGCGCCGAACACCGCCCGGTCGATGGCGCCGCCGAGGGTGGCGGACACGCCGTCGACGGCCGTGGCCCCGTCGGCGCTCGTCGCCGTGTTGCACATCACCCACGGGCGCCCCGGCGGTGGTGGCCGGGCATCGCCGGCATAGGCCGTCAGCGGGTCGAAGGTGCGGGAGTCGGGGCCCTCGCCCGCCGCCGCCTCGTCGCCGCCTCCGACGACGGGGAGGAGTTGGCGCACCGGCTCAGCCGGTGGCGGCGTCGTCGGCCTCGGGCGGGCAGTCGCTGGCCCGCTCGGCGTCGGGGTTGGTGGCGCTGCGCAGGCGGCGGAGGATCTGCTCGACGAAGGTGAGCTCATCGGCCGAGAAGCGGCCGAGGAGCTCGTCGATGTGGGCCAGGTGCTGGGGCATGGCGTCGACGACACGGGTCCGGCCGTCGTCGGTGAGCACCGCGAACGCCCCGCGCCGGTCGCTGGGGCAGGCCTCACGGCGTACGAGACCGGCGCCCTCCAGGCGGTCGACCGCCCGGGTGAGGCCGCTGGCGGTGAGGGTGGTCTGGGCGGCGAGGTCGCTCATCCGCAGGCGGTGGCTCGGCGTGCGCACGAGGCGCAGGAGCACCTCGAACCACTGCAGCGACAGGCCGGCGTCGCGGTCGAGGCGGCGCTCGAGCTCGCGCGTCAACCCGGCGTGGGCCTCGAGGAACATGCCGAGCAGGGTGATGCGGGGGTCGTCGAGGGGACCGTCGCCGGCTACCCCGCACGGCTCGCGCTCGGTCAGACCGGTCGGGCGCTCGGTGGGGGCCATGGCCGCAGCCTGCCACAAACCGCTTGCGTGTGCAAGAGTTGTCCCGTATCATGTTTGCGTACACAACGAACAACCCGGCGCGGCCCATGTGTCCACCGGCCTGTGGATGACGGACGGGGAACCCCCGGTGAATTCACAGGGTTGCTCCCCTTCCCCTCCACAGGCCGGAGTTCGTAGCTTGCGCGCTGCACCGAACGACTGCGAGCACGGGGCGTGGATGGTGATGATGTCCACGACTGCGTGGTGGGTGGACGACATCTTGGGGGAACGTCGGGGAGCGCCACGGCGGATCCGGGACCGACCCCCGACCTACGTCCCGTGCTCCGGTCGCCGGCGCCGCCCAAGCCGCCAAACTTTCCCTTCACCCTTGACCCGCGCCATCCTGCGGTGGTGTAATTACACCCTCGTCATTCCCGACGACCGTACGAACATGTTGTGTCTGTGCTGCCGGGAGACGGAGACGGACCCCATATGTGGGGTTTCGGCACCACCCGGCGCCGCTCGATACGACACGACCAGATCGGGCACCGGTTCACCCCGGTCACCCCGGCACCACCCCCGGACACGAATCGCAGGAGCACCTCATGGCACTGGCCCCGGAGCAGGCGGGCATCGGCATCCGCCGCCACTTCACGACCCCCGGCGTCCACCCCTACGACGAGGTGAACTGGGAGCGGCGCGACGCCCGGATCACCCACTACCGCGACGGCGCCGTCGCCTTCGAGCAACTCGGCGTCGAGGTCCCCGCCACCTGGTCGGTGAACGCCACCAACATCCTCGCCCAGAAGTACTTCCGGGGCACCCTGGGCCACGAGGGCCGGGAGTCGTCCCTCCGCCAGGTCGCCGACCGGGTGGTCGACACCATCACCCGGTGGGGCGTCGAGGGCGGCTACTTCACCGACGCCGGCGAGGCCGAGGCGTTCAACGCCGAGCTCAAGCACCTCGTCGTCACCCAGAAGGCCGCCTTCAACTCCCCCGTCTGGTTCAACATCGGCGTGGCCGGCGTGCCCCAGCAGGGGTCAGCGTGTTTCATCCTCTCCGTCGACGACACCATGGACTCGATCCTGAACTGGTACCGCGAGGAGGGCACCATCTTCAAGGGCGGCTCGGGCGCCGGCGTCAACCTGTCGCGCATCCGGTCGTCGAAGGAGCACCTCCAGGGCGGCGGCACCGCCTCGGGCCCGGTCAGCTTCATGCG
>JBBJOU010000413.1:0-2567 GCA_037724305.1 Acidimicrobiales bacterium | reverse complement strand
TCGTTGAGCACCGCCTCCACGTACGTCTCGGTGATGGCCTCGGCGGTAGCCGGGACTGCGAAGGGGTCAGGGCCGAGGGGTGGCGCCGTGGGCGGGGTCGTGGTGGCGGTCGTCGTGGTCGATACCGCGTCATCCCCGAGCAGGATCGGAGCGGTCGTGGTCGCTGCGAACGGGTCCTCAGGCTCGTCGTCGCCACATGCGGCCAGCGTCAACGCCACCGCGACCACTGCCGCGCCCCAACCTCGGTGCCGGACCCTCACAGCCCGCACCGTACATGATGTTTCGGTCTATTCCAAGGCAAAGTTCGCGATCGCCTACTTGCCCGCGCGGGCGGGAGGTGAGATGGGGTGCCGGTAGCCTCGGCGCCATGGCCGAGCCGCTCGAACCCGCCGTCGGATGGGGCGTCCTGCACCTGTTCTGCACCATCTCGCCCGCCGCCGACCGCGAGGCGGTCATCGCCGCGGTGAAGGGGGCCGAGGCCGACGGCGTCACCGTCGTCCCCGTCGCGGTGCTCGGCCACAAGGCCGACCTGGCGGTCATGGCGCTCGGCACCGACGTGTGGCGCCTGCGCCGGCTGCAGACCGACCTCCAGCGGGCCGGACTCGCCGTGGTCGACAGCTACGTCTCACTCACCGAGATCTCGGAGTACGCCGCCGGCGTGCCCGACACCATGAAGCAGGCCCGCCTCCACCCCGTCCTCCCGCCTGAGGGCAAGCGGGCATGGTGCTTCTATCCGATGTCGAAGCGGCGCAACCCGGACCAGAACTGGTTCACGCTGGCCTACGAGGACCGCCTCGCGCTGATGCTGGCCCACGGCAAGTCGGGTCGCAGCTTTGCCGGGCGGGTCCTGCAGGTGGTGACCGGCTCGACGGGGGTCGACGACTTCGAGTGGGGCGTCACCCTGTTCGCCGAGCGTCCCGACGACCTCAAGGAGGTCGTCTACACCATGCGCTTCGACGAGGGCTCGGCCCTCTACGCCGAGTTCGGCCGGTTCTACACCGGGATGGTCGGCGACCTCGACGAGGTCCTCGACCAGCTCGGCCTCGGCGCGTCGTAGCCCACCGGGCGCGGTCGGGCGAACCGGGCCGAACCGGCACGGCGGCAGCGCGCCCGGCCGTGAACGGCGTGCGAAGCACCCGCCGGGGGACCGCATCGCCCGCCGCCGGGTGACTACTGTCGGGCGCCACCGTGAACATGGTCACTCCTGCCGGGCGGCTGACCCGCTGCCTGCTGCTCCTGCTCGCCGTCCTCGCCGTCGTCGGTGCCGCCGGCCCGGCCGCGGCCCAGGACGACGACGAGGCCCCCGCCGGCGACGAGGACGCCACCGAGTTCGTGCGGGGGACGCTCATCGACCGCAAGGGCACCCGCGACCGTGACGACGACGCCCCGGTGGAGGGCGCCGAGGTCCTCATCGAGGCGGTGGTGCTCGACGACGCCGGCGAGATCGTCGAGCGCGAGGAGGTGGGCACCGCCGTCACCGACGACGAGGGCCGCTTCGAGTTCGGTCTGCCCGGGCCCGGCACCTACGCCGGCACCCTCGACGTCGACACCTTGCCCGACGGCGTCGGCCTGGCCGACGGCGCCGACGAGCTGACCTTCCCCATCAACCAGGGCGACTCCCGCACCCTGATCTTCGACATCGGTGCCCGCGAGCGCCAGACCACCACCCAGTTCGACCGGGCCGTCGACCTCGCCGTGACCGGCGCCCAGTTCGGCCTCACCATCGCCATCAGCGCAGTGGGGCTGTCGCTGATCTTCGGCACCACCGGGCTGACCAACTTCGCCCACGGCGAGCTGGTCACCTTCGGCGCCATCGCCGCCTACTACATCAACGTCGACGGCGGCATCCACATCGTCCCCGCCACCTTCCTCGCCATCATCGTGGGCGGGATCGCCGCCGGCCTGCTCGACCTCGGTCTGTGGAAACCCCTGCGCCGCCGGGGCATGAGCCTGCTGGCGATGATGGTCGTCTCCATCGGCCTGTCCATCGCGGTGCGCAACTTCTTCCAGTACAACTTCGGCGAGACCCGCCAGCCCTACGCCCAGTACGCGGTGCAGAGCTCGATCAGTCTCGGGCCGGTCGACATCACCCCGAAGTCGCTGTGGATCATCGGCATCTGCCTCGTGGCCATGGTGGTGGTGGCGGTGATGCTCCAGCGCACCCGCATGGGCAAGGCCATGCGGGCGGTGGCCGACAACCCCGACCTCGCCGCCTCGTCGGGCATCGACGTCGACCGGGTCATCCTCTACGTCTGGGTCCTCGGGGGCAGCCTCGCCACCCTGGGTGGCGTGCTGCTGGGCATCCAGCAGCGGGTCGGGTTCAACTCGGGCTTCGGCCTGCTGCTGCTCATGTTCGCCGGCATCACCCTCGGTGGCCTGGGCACCGCCTACGGCGCCCTGCTCGGCTGCTTCCTGGTCGGCCTGCTGGTCGACCTCTCGACGCTGGTGGTCTCGCCCGAGCTGAAGAACGTCGGGGCGCTGCTCGTGCTCATCCTCGTGCTGCTGGTGCGACCGCAGGGCATCCTCGGCCGGGCCGAGCGGATCGGATAGGAGACCGGTGGACTGGG
>JBBJOU010000412.1:0-2582 GCA_037724305.1 Acidimicrobiales bacterium | reverse complement strand
CGTAGAGGTCGTCGACCTCGTCGTCGGTGTAGGCCTTGGTGACGTCGCGACCCTCGGGCACGACCCCGGCGCCACGTCCTTGGTCGCCGGCCGGGGCGTGGTTGGCGTGGCCGGTGACCGTGTCGCCGCGGGCAACGAGCCCGGCCGCGGCCACCGATGCGGGCGTGTTGCGGGTGATGCCCGCCGGTCCCGGGAGCGTGATCCACCCGGCGAACAGGCCGGCGTTGTCGGCACCGGTGGCGGCGGCGAGGCCGGCGCCGGTCGTCACTGCGGCCGAGGCTGCGGCGGTGGCGGGAAGGTCGAGAAGGACACAGCGGCTCGTGGTGTTCGAGTGGGCGAGGAGCGCGGCGTGAGCGGCGGCAGTAGTGACGCCGGGGATGAAGACTTGTCCTGGGCCGAACTCTTCAGTCAGAGTCGCGAGCGCCGTCCCCCATTCGGCCTGGGTGACCGCAGCCGCGTCGACGGCGGCCGCGCGGACCACGATCACCTCGGGTGCGCCCAGCTCGAGGCAGTCCCCGACCCAGGGGGCAACCCCGGTGGGGACAGCTTCGTCCAGGGCGTCCTGGGCGGACAGGCACCGGATGGGCGCCGTGGGTCCGGTGGCGCCTGCGTAGACCAGGAACGCTGTGCCGGTTGCGGTGGGCAGGCCTCGGCGAACGAGGGCCGCGCTGATGTTGACCTTGATCTGTGGTCGGGTCATGAGTCCAACTCCTAGGGTCGCTGGGTGATGGTGGTGCTGACGGGGGTGTTGGTGGACGGAAATTGCGGGTCGCCGGAGCCGAGTTCTGCGACGTTCTTGGCAGTCACGTCGAAGGCGACGGCGCAACCGCCGAAGGTGCGGGCCTCGTCCTTGCGGGGACGTTCGGCGTAGTCCTCCCCGACCCACGTCAGGCTTGACGCGACCCCACCGAGGGAGGGGTTGTCGATGAGCAAAGCCCGCACGAGTGCGGCCCACTGTCTGGTGCGGGCCGCGGTGGCGTTGTAGTCCTCGTCGCGGTCGAACACCGAGACCACGACACGCCAGGTGGCGTCGTAGACACCGTGTGCCTTCCGGACGGGGGCGTCCACCAGGCCGGGGCTACTGATAGCGCCCGTCGGGGTGTCGGCGTGCGCGACGGCCTCCATGGTCGGGACCTGTGCCCAGTCGGTGATCTCCTCGAAGTCCTCGAGCGCGAGGGCCTCAACGAGCGGGTGCAGGTTGGTGCGGAGGATGTTCTCAGCTGCCCGGCACAGGTCGTCGGCGGTGATGATCCGCGGCTCGATCACCGCCGCCCCTCCACGAGGAAGCCGAGTGCCTCACGGGCCCATCCGTTGACCACTGGGGAAGGTGGCGGCGGGGTCGGGTTGCGTTGCGGCATCCCCCGGGCCCCGCGTTTGAGGTAGCCGGCCGAGGTTTCATCGGTGCTCAGGGTGACGGTCTCCCCGGACCTGCGCAGGCTGCCCCGGCTGGTCAGGTCTGCCAGCAAGCCCCCGTTGTCGACCAGGACCCGGCCGTTGCCCTTGGCTCGGACCGTGGCGGGGTCGAGGGTCGCCCACTGTCCGTAGCCGCGGGTGGCGAACGCGCCGGCGGCGTACTCCAGCAGTTCGTCGCCGAGTATCTGCAGCAGCGGTGTCGCGTCGCTGGAGCGGCGCACCATGCCGTCGAGCCGTCGAGCCGCTGAGACGGCGTCGACGAAGACCTCGAGCTTCACCACGGCCCCATGTAGCCCGGGCCGAAGGCGTAGTAGCTGGGGACGCGGACCGGGTCCGGGTAAGCGGTGGGGGGCGGGAACACACCGGCCGCGTGCCCGGCGTCGGGCAGGGCGCCCTCGGCGCCGCTCGACGCCGCGTCGAGCTGCCCGAGAAGCCGTAGGTAACGCCGTTCCAGGATGACCGCGCGACCGTTCTCGGTCTGCTGTTCAGGGAACAGGGCGGCCTCGAGTTCGGCAGCCACGCCGAGGGTGATGCACCGGACCGCCAGGTCACGCAGCGCCCCGACCGGGGGGGCAGCACCAACGACGGCGATCACCTCGGAGGCGACACCCTTGACGGATTGTTCGAAGAGTGCCTGTTGGCCGCTTTCTGATCCGAGCACCCGCGACTTACGATTCACCAGGAGCACCTGGACGTCCTCCTGCCGCACCTCAGCCGCGAGCTCGCTCATCCCTGGTCAGACCCGCCCGGGGGCTCGACTGGGCCCGCCTTGCGGGACTTGCCCCGATCGAGATGCCCGGAGTCGGGTTCCGGCTCAGCCAGCACTCCGCGATCGACGAGGTACGCGACGTGTTCGGGCGACGCGTCGCCCGGAACAACCTCGCCCTCCTGGAGGCGGACCGAGCGACCGTCCTCGGTGCGGACGTACGCCAGGGGCGCGCGGACACGCATCAGGAGTCACCTTCGCCGATGATCTCCGTCAGCTTGGAGACCAGGGTGGGGCGCGCGTCGGCGCCCTTCTCCTGCTTCTCGAGGGCGAGGGCGGCCTGGGCGCGGCCGATGTCGGTCCCCACCCACTCGGTGATGTCCTCGATCTTGTCGGACCTGGGCCCATCGGCGCTGGCCGTCGATGCGACTGCCCCCTGGACCGCCGCGAGGATCGCGGCGCC
>JBBJOU010000411.1:0-2585 GCA_037724305.1 Acidimicrobiales bacterium | reverse complement strand
AGATGTTCGCTCCATGCAGCGCGGTCTGCTAAGAACAGCTCTCATTCCGAGTGCTGCTCCTGACTGATCGAGAGTTGAATGGCTCATCGCCTGCGCATCCTTCTCACTGTCCTTACTGTCCTCGCCGCCGGGCTGGCGGGTGGAGCGGGACCGGCCGCCGCGGCGCCGGCGCCGATCGCCCTGCGCTACGAGGTGATCGAGCTGGCCACCCTCGGCGGTCCGTCCAGCTTCGCCCTCGACGTCGACGAGGGCGGCAGGGCCGTGGGGAACGCCGCCGTCGCCTCCGGTCGTCTCCACGCCGTCGTGTGGGACCGCGCCGGCAACCCGCGCGACCTCGGCATCCTCGCCGGGAGCAACGACTTCAGCCGCGCCTACGCCGTCGCCGGAGGCCTCGTGGTCGGCGAGAGCGACAATGACTCACCTCGTGCCTTCCGCACGACCGTCGACCCCGGGCCTCTCGAGCAGCTCGGTACCCTGGGTGGGGCCACCGCCGTCGCCCACGGCGTCAACGCCGACGGCATGGTCGTCGGGGCCTCGTCCAACGGCAGTGCCAGCCGGCCCTTCGCCCTCCTGGCCGGTGCTTCCGACCCCGTCGATCTCGGGTCGCTCGACGGGCGGACGACCACCCCCGGACGGGCCTGGGCCGTGAGCGAAGGCGGTGCTGTTGCCGGCGTCAGCCGCAACACCGCCGGGGTCGGTCAGGCCACCCGCTGGCGGCTGCACAACGGCGTGCGGGGTCCCCGGCTCGGTGCCCCGGAGGCCCTGGTCGCGCCGATCGACGGCACCGGCTTCAGCCAGGGGTTTGCCATCGACGGTCAGCGCCGGGTGGTCGGCGAGTACGCCGTCGGCACCGACTACAGGGCCGTGCAGTGGAGCCGGGAGGGAACCCCCCGCCCCTTGGACTCGCTGGGCCGGCGCTTCGCCCGCGCCAACGACATCGCCGGCGGCGTGACCGTCGGTCACGTGAGTGGGTTCTACGGGTTCCCCACCGTCGACGGCCGCGCTGTCGCCTGGTTCGGTGACCAGGCCGTCGACCTCAACACCCGCATCGAGCCAGCGACCGGCTGGGTGTTGCGCTCGGTCGAGGGCCGCAATGCCGCCGGCGAGATGGTCGGGTTTGGCACTCGTGACGGCCAAAGTCGAGCGTTCCTGCTGGTCCCGGTGGTCTGACCGCTCATCCTCGCCGGTCCTAGAGCGACGTAAGGGCCGACCTGCTCCCCTCACGACCAACCCGGCCCGGTAGCGCGAGCGCGGCGCCTGAACAGAACCGGGGACGCTCCATCGGCGACCATGGGGGCGATGGACGTCGCCACCGGCTCGGTGTTCCTCGGCGTGCTCGCCCTCGGCGCCCTCGCCCTGGTGGGCGCCGCCGCCCTGCTCGCCGCCTTGGCCGTCGTCGTGCCCGGGGCGCGCCGGGCGTTGGGGACCGTGCGGGCGGTCATGGCGGGCCAGGGCCTGGGCCTCGCCTGGCTGGTGGCCACCGTCGCCACCGCCGGCAGCCTGTGGTTGAGCGAAGGGGCCGGCTTCCCGCCGTGCCGGCTGTGCTGGTACCAGCGGGCCGCCATGTACCCGCTGGTGGTCGTGCTCGGGGTGGCCGCCCTCCGCCGGGCGCGCCGCGTCCGCCCCCTGGCGCTGGCCGTGGTCGCCGTCGGTGCCACGGTGAGCACCTGGCACGTCCTCATCGAGCGCTACCCGTCGCTCGAGTCGTCGACCGGCTGTGCCCTCACCAACCCGTGCTCGATCCGCTGGATCGAGGAGTTCGGGTTCCTCACCATCCCCGCCATGGCCCTGCTCGCCTTCGCCCTCATCGCCACCGTGCTCCTCCTCGACCCCGGCCCGCCGCCGCCCGGCGCTGCGGCCGACGAGGCGGAGCCCGCCACCAACGTCCCCGTCGAGGAGCACGTATGACCACCACCCCCGCCCCCACCCGCCCCGGTCCCGCCGCGGGTGCGCCGCCGCGGCGCCCGTTCCCGATCCTGCCGGTCGCGCTGGTCGTGATCGCCGTCATCGCCGCGGCGGTGGTGTTGTTCTCCCTCGGAGGTGACGACGACGACGCCACCACCGAGGCCGGCGGGTCGTCGCCCCTCGTCGAGGGCGGCCGCGCCGATCCGGTGACGGAGACCGACGTCGCGTTCGCGCCGATCACCGTCGAGGGCGACCCCCTCGCCGAGTTCGACGCCGATGCCGGCACCGACGCGACCGTGGGCGAGGTGGCGCCGGTGCTCACGGGCACGGCCCCCGACGGCACCCCCGTCGACACCGTCGCCAGCGGGGCGCCGACCGTGATCGCCGTCGTCGCCCACTGGTGCCCGCACTGCGGCGCCGAGGTGCCCCGCATCGTCGAATTGGTCGAGTCGGGTGAGCTCCCCGCCGAGACCCGCATCGTCGCCCTCGCCACCGCGAGCGACGAGAGCGCCTCCAACTTCCCGCCCGGCGAGTGGCTGGCCGACAACGACTGGACCGGTGACGTCCTGCTCGACGACGAAGCCGCGACCGGAGCGCTCGCCCTGGGCACCTCCAGCTTCCCGTTCCTGGTCGTCCTCGACGGTGACGGCCGGGTGGTCGAACGCCTGGCCGGTGAGCAA
>JBBJOU010000410.1:0-2585 GCA_037724305.1 Acidimicrobiales bacterium | reverse complement strand
GCGTGGTCCCGGAGGAAGGCGTCGATCGGTTCGACGATGCCGTCCCGGGCCGCGACGGCCAGTAGTCGGCCCGCTCCTTCCGGGGTCACCACGTAGGCGAAGGTGCCGCCCATGAAGCCGTCCCAGCCGACGGCGGCCAGCGAGGTAGTGGTCGGATCCCCGGGCGGGGGGGCCGGCAGGGGTGGCCCGAGTCGAACGTGCCCGAGGAAGACCAGGCCGGGGCTCGGGTCGTTGGCCGACATCGCGGCGAGGACCTGTTCCAGGCGTTCGCCCAGGGCCGGTGCGGGCTCGGCATCGTCCTCGAACACCACGAACAGCTGGTCCCCGGCGGCTGCCTCCTCCCAGAGGCCGAGGTGGCTGAGCGCACACCCGACCACGCTCCGGCGGAAGCCGTGATCGTTGCCCCGGAACAGGTGGGTGAGCTCCTCTGTGAGCTCCACGAGGGAGCCGTCGACAGCCGGGAAGCGGCGGCACCGGTCTGCGAGCGCCGGTCCGGCCGCATCGTGCAGCCGTCGGCGGAACGTCGAGAGTCGATCAGGTCGGCGGTCCAGGTTGATCACCCGGATAGCCGCGGAGGTGGCGACCGCTGGGGCGGTGAACTGGGACTGGCCCACCAGGTCGTAGGCGTTGGGCCGGCGTTCGGCGCCGTGCTCGCTGGTGAGCGGGCCGAGGTGCACGCAAGTGATGTCGTCGAAGGCCGCGGTCACCAGACCGGCTGCCGCCCAACGGCGGGCGTGCTCGAGCTCGAAGTGCTCGGCCGCCTCGTCGTAGGGGCCGAGGGCGACCACCGCCTCGGTCCGGGCCAGGCTGGGGCGCAGCGAGTAGCCGGGCCACCAGGCGTTGGTGCGGCCGCCGGGTCCGAGGGCGGCGACGTGGGAGGCGAGTGCTTCGTCGGCGAGGGGACGCTGGCGCCAGTAGCGGAACCCGCTCGCGGTGCGGCCCACCTCGCCGCCGGCGACGTCGCGGTCCTCGAGCGTCTCGGCGTAGGCCCGGTTCCAGAGCACCTGGCCTACGAACGCGTCGTCCTCGAGCACCTCGATGGCCCGACCGAGGAACGGGGCCGTCACCACGAACTGCCAGTCGTCCTCCAGGTGCAGCCACCAGGGCGTGTCCACCAGGTCGCGGAGGAGGTTCATGCTGCGGGCGTGGCCGGCGTCTTCGGGGCCTTTGGCCACCAGCTCGATGAAGGGATAGCGCTCGACCATGGCCACCCGGTCCTCAGCCGAGGACTGCTCGTCGATGACGATCCAGCGGCCGATGCGGGCGCGGTCATCGCAGCAGGCCAGGAACGAGTCCATCGTCTGCTCGAACAGGTCCCGTCGCCGCCCGGTGGTCATGGTGAACGTCACGTCGCCCCCGCCGTCCTCGGCCACCCGTGCTGCCACCTCGGCCACAAGGTCGGGCCGGTGCGCCAGCCGGGACGGGGCGAGGGCGGCGACTGCGAACTCGCGGTTGCGGGCCACCCGGGCCCGCTCCTCCTCCGGCAGGAACCCTTCGTCGAGCAGCCGACTGCCGGCCGAGAGCGCCTCCTCGAGGTGTCCGGCCCAGTACGCGGAGATGGCCAGCTCATCGAGCAGCCGCCAGCGGTGCACGTCGGCCGCCACGAACAGGAGGTCGTCGGGGAGCGGGAGCGCGGCGCCCAGGCGGGCGAAGTGGTGGGCCAGCTGGTGGTCGCCGGCCTCGCGGTGGTGGCGGGCCAGTTCGTGAAGTGGCTCGCCACGGCTGGGACGCGCCGCCCAGGCGCGCAGGTAGGCGTCCTGGATCTCGGGCCAGGGCCGATCCAGCTCGGCCAGGCAGCGGCTCCGCCGGAGCTGCGAGTAGAAGACCTCTTCGTCCCACCCGCCCAGGGCGATGCGCCGGTCGTAGTGCTCCAGGGCCTCCGCCGGCCGGCCCCCGTCGAGCAGGCTCTGCGCCAGGTAGAAGGTGTTGCGGGCGTCGTCGGGGCGGGTTTCGAGGGCGACGGCGAGCTGGGCGGCGTCGCGGTCGAACTTGCCGGGCACCACGTTACGGGCGCCGATGGAGCGCCACACCAGGTTGTAATGGCCGTCGAGTCGCTCGATCCGGGCCGGCGCCGGGTCGCACGTCGGGTACTCGTGGACCACGCCCTCGAAGCGCCAGGGCAGCGAGGACCGAAAGATCTGGGTGCGCCAGAAGGTCAAGGCGTCGCGGCCGTAGCGGAGCGTGTAGGCGTCGGCGTCGAGCCCGGTGAGGTCGAGGTCTCCCTCCACCAGGTCGTCGGCGTCGATGACCCACGTGTAGTCGGCCTGGCCGGCCGCCAGGTCGAGGGCCTCGGTGCGGTTGGTGCCGAAGTCCACCCACCGCCGTTCGTGGAGCTCGCCGGGGATGCCCCGCTCGGCGAAGAACGACCGGATGAGCTCGATGGTGCCGTCGACCGATCCCGTGTCGACGATGACCCACCGATCGATGTGCCGGGCGACGCAGGCGAGGGCCTCGGCCACAACATGCGCCTCGTCGCGCACGATCATGTTCAGGCAGATCGTGGGGCGGCGCCTGGTCTCCGCCTCGTCTGCTGCCTCGCCCCCGTGCACGCCGCGCACGCTAGCCCCGCCGCCGGCACCCCCGGA
>JBBJOU010000409.1:0-2586 GCA_037724305.1 Acidimicrobiales bacterium | reverse complement strand
TCAGCCGCCGTAGGACATGCGGGTGTCCTCCATGCGGAGGACCTCGGTGTCCTCGGGGGCCTGGAAGCCGGCGTCGACGACCTCGCCGATGAAGAAGGTGTGGCCGCCGGTGGGCACGGGGTTGCGCACGACGCACTCGAACCACGCCGGCGCCTGGTCGAGGATCGGCACCCCGGTGACGGCGCCGGCGTGCACGGCGAAGCCGTTGAGGGTGCCGGCCTCGGGGTCGTCGTCGACGGGCTTGGTGAACTTGCGGACGATGGCCCGGTCGTCGCGGGCGACGGTGCAGAGGCTGAAGGCGCCGCCGGCCTCGATCAGCTCATGGGTCAGCGCGCCGTGCTCGACGCCGACGCCCACCAGCTTCGGCTCGAAGCTCACCTGGGTGGCCCAGTTGAGCGTCATCAGGTTACGGCGATCGCCGTGGCGGCTGCCGACCACGTAGAGGCCGTAGGGCAACGTCCACAGCACCCGCCGGCGCCGCTTGTCGTACTCGTCCTCGGCGTCGGCTCCCTCGACACCGGGCGGGAACGGCCCGACCGGTCCTGTACCTCCGGGTGCGGCCACCTCCCGACCTTACCGACTGCCGCCGCATGCCGGCCCGTGAGGGCGTGTAACCCCGGCACCCCACCGCAGGTCCGAACCCGTCAGCCTGCCCAACCCGACGACGGCCCCCGGGCCCCGAGGACGTGCGCACTTCCGTGGAGACCCCGACGATGACCGAGACCGACCTGTTCGAGCGCTTCCGCACGCTGACGGCCGACCTGCTCGACGTCGCCGCCGAGCAGGTCGTCACCGACGCCCGCTTCGCCGAAGAGCTCGGCGTCGACAGCCTCGACCTGGTCGAGCTGGTCGAGGCGCTCGAGGCGGCCTTCGGCATCAGCATCGACGACGAGGAGCTGGCCGAGGTCACCACCGTCGGCGAGGCGTACGCCCTCCTGGAGGGCAAGGTCAGCTCCTAATCCGACGCCGGGCGGCCCTCGAAGGCGAGGAGCCAGCGCTTGGTGTCCAGCCCGCCGGCGTAGCCGCCGAGCCCGCCACCGGTGCGCAGCACCCGGTGGCACGGCACCACCACCGGCACCGGGTTCACGGCCATGGCGGTCCCGACCGCCCGCGTGGCACGAGGGCTGCCGACCGCGGTGGCGAGCTCCAGGTAGCTCACCGTGCGGCCGTAGGCGACCTCGGCGGCGAGGAGCTGCAGGGTGCGGCGGCGAAAGCCCCGCACCAGGGCCCAGTCGACCTCGAGGTCGAAGTGGCGGCGCCGGCCGGCGAAGTACTCGTCGAGCTGGCGGCGGATCGGGTCGATGCGCGCGGCCAGGCGGACCACCCGGGGCGAGAGGTCTCGGGCGAGCTCGTCGGCGAAGCGGTCCTCGTCGCGTGGGAAGCCGATGCGCACCAGGCCGGCGGTGGTGGCCGCCAGGCGCAGCGCCCCGATGGGGCTGTCGACCGATCCGACGGCCACCTCGACCAGGCCCTCGGCGTCGGCGCGTGCCAACGCCGCCCCGGTGGCCACCTCGGCGTCGCTGTCGTTCACCGGCGGGCCGGCGAGCAGGGTCGCCCGCAGGCCGGCGCTGACCGCCGGCTCGGCACTCTCCTGATCGTGGTCCATCGCCGCTCCGTCGTCGTCGGGTGCCATCAGCTCCATCCCTCCTGGCGCAGCCGGTCCAGACCGGCCTTCACGGACTGGCGAGCGGCCGCCTCCGAGCATCCGAGGGCAGCGGCGATGTCCGGGTACGCCCAGTCCTCGCCGTGGCGCAGCGCCACCGCGACGCGCTGCTTGGCCGGCAGGCGGCGCACGGCCGCCCACAGGTCACCCCCGTCCCCGCCGACCGCCACCATCTCGGTGGCGGCGGCGGGTAGCTCCGCCACCGGCACTGGCCGACGGGATCGGGCCCGGGCGGCGTCGATCACCTTGCGGTGGGCGATGGTGAACAGCCACGCCCGGAGGTTGCCGTCATGGCGAGGCGGCCACGCCCGGAGGGCGGCGACCACCGCCTCCTGGTAGCAGTCGGCCCCGTCGTGGGGGCCGAGGACGCCGACCAGGTGGCGGTAGAGCCCCGGCCCGTGGTCGTCGAGCACCACCTGGAACGGGAGCTCGGGAGCGGTGGCCACTGGGAGGAGAACGGCGCCGCCGCCGGTCCTGTGAGGTCAGCCGGCCAGGGCCTCGAGCAGGTTGGTCGGGGTGTCCTTGGCGCTGATCTTGGGCCAGGCGTGCGAGATCCGGCCCTTCTCGTCGATCAGGAACGCCGAGCGTTGGATGCCCATGTACTTCTTGCCGTACATCGACTTCTCGGTCCACACCCCGAAGGTCTCGGCGACAGCGTGGTCCTCGTCGGCCAGGAGCGGGAAGCCGAGGGTGTACTTGTCGTCGAACTTCTTCAGCTTGGCGGGGGCGTCGGGGCTGACCCCGACCACGGCGGTGTCGCCGACGTCGCCCACGATGTCGCGCAGCCCGCACGCCTGGGTCGTGCACCCCGGCGTGTCCGCCTTCGGGTAGAAGTAGACGAGCACCTTGCGGCCCTGGAATGACGTGAGGCGAACCTTCGTGCCGTCCTGGTCGAGCAGGGTGAACGCCGGGACCTTGTCACC
>JBBJOU010000408.1:0-2588 GCA_037724305.1 Acidimicrobiales bacterium | reverse complement strand
TCCTCGCTGTGGAACACCTCGGCGAAGTGGGGTTCCTCGCAATCGACGGTCTCGACCTCGGAGACCTCGAGGGTGGCGGGGTCCTGGAAGCACGAACCCTCCTCGAGGCTGAACACGTTGCCCTTGTCGGAGCAGCCGGCTCCGGCCAGGACGAGGACGGCGACGGCGCCGAGGGCGGTGGCGGTGGTGCGCTTGCGCACGTGAGCTCCTTGGGGGACAGCCCGACCGTGACGCGGTCGGGACGGGCAGGAAGGTAGTCGGAGGTGACGTTCGCCACCCGGGGAACCCAACGCCGTCCGGCGGCGATCGGTTGCCGGCTCACCGACCGAGGGCCAGGCAACGGTCCCCGAGCGACCCGAGGGCGTAGTCGGGATAGAGGCCGTAGTACAGCGCCCGGCACCGCTCCGACCACGCCACCGCAGCCGGTTCGGCGATGCGGCGGTGGATCTGGAGGACACCGCCGTCGAACACCCGGTACTCGGCCCAGGTGCCCGGGAAGTCCTTGACCGCAGCCACCTCGATCCACGGAACGCCGCCGGTGACGGCGAAGCGGCGCACCCGGTTCCGGTGGGTATGGCCGGCGAGGACGGCGACGACGGCGGGGTGGCGGGCGACGACGGCGGCCAAGCGGGCGCTCGAGGCGGGATCGATGCCGAAGTACTCACCGTCGGGTGGGCCGGCGCCGGGGTCATAGGCGTGGTGGTGACCGGCCACCACCACCGCCCGCCCGTCGACGGCGGCGCAGGCGTCGTCGAGCCAGTCGAGCTGGTCCTGGTCCACGGTGCCGCTGGCCCGGCCGGCGATGGTGGTGTCGAGCAGGGCGAAGCGGGCGCCGGGCACGTCGAGCGATCGCGGTCCACCGGGGAGCAACGGCTCGGGGCCGGCAACGTCGTGGTTGCCGGGCACCACGTGGAGCCGGTCGCCGAACGGGCCGCGGTAGCAGTCCTCGAAGGCGGCGACCTCCTCGGTCGTTCCCCGGCTGCTGACATCGCCCTTGACCACCACCGCGTCGGGCTCGACCGCTGCCATCTCGGCGGCGGCCGCCCGGTTCATGACCTCGGGGTAGGGGGGATCGCCGGGCTCGGCGCTGAGCACCGGGCCGACGTCGGTCCCCTCCACCACGCCGCACCGAGTCTCACCGAAGTGGGCGTCGTTGACCGTCGTGACCCGAGCGAGCAGTTCGCCCCCCGGCCGCGCGAGCGTGCGGAACGACACACCGTCGTAGGTGTAGTCGGTGTCCGGACGGAGGTCCTCGTAGCGCCGCACGACCGGCCCGTCGAAGGCGACGGCCTCGTCGTCGGCGACGGTCATCAGCTCCCAGGCCACGACACCATCCTGACGCGCCTGCCTACCAGGGCCGGTCGCGCCGCACCGGGGTGGGCTTCGTCCACCACCGACCGGCGAAGCGCCACCGCGACGCCGGCGCCGACACGACGGGACCGGGGCGCGGCCAGCAGGCATCGACGGCGGCAACGATGGCGGCCGCCTCCTCGTCGGTCGGCGCAGGCGAGATTTCCATCAGGTCGAGTCTGCCCCAACCGACAGCGAACGAGGGACTGCGACGGTCACAACGGCATGTTGCCGTGCTTGCGCTTGGGAAGCTCCTCGCGTTTGGCCCGGAGGAGCTCGAAGCCGGCGATCACCGTGGCCCGGGTGTCGGCGGGGTCGATGACGTCGTCGATGAAGCCGCGCTCGGCGGCCTGGTAGGGGTTGGCGAAGCGCTCGGTGTAGTCCTCGACCAGCTCGGCGCGCCGGGCGACCGGGTCGTCAGCGGCGGCCAGCTCCTTGCGGTAGATGATCTCGACCGCGCCCTGGGGGCCCATCACGGCGAGTTCGGCCGACGGCCAGGCGTAGCAGAGGTCGCTGCCGATGGACTTGGAGTCCATGACCACGTAGGCGCCGCCATAGGCCTTGCGGGTGACGACCTGGATGCGGGGGACGGTGGCCTCGCAGTAGGCGTAGAGCAGCTTGGCGCCGTGGCGGATGACGCCGCCGTACTCCTGGTCGGTGCCGGGGAGGAACCCGGGGACGTCGACGAGGGTCAGCAGCGGGATGTTGAAGGCGTCGCAGGTGCGCACGAAGCGGGCGGCCTTCTCGGCGCTCTCGATGTCGAGCACGCCGGCGAGGTGCATGGGCTGGTTGCCGACCACGCCGACCGGCCGGCCGTCGAGGCGGGCGAAGCCGCACACGATGTTCATTGCCCATCGCGAGGCATACTCGACGAGGTCGCCGTCGTCGACGATCTCGGCGATGACCGCCTTCATGTCGTAAGGGACGTTGGCGTTGGCGGGGATGAGGTCGTACAGCGCCTCGCCCCGACGGGTGGGGTCGTCGGTGGTGGCGAAGGCCGGCGGTTCCTCGAGGTTGTTCGGCGGCAGGAACGACACCAGGTAGCGCACGTCCTCGAGGCACGTCTTGTCGTCGGGCGAGGTGAACTGGCAGACACCGGACCGCGAGGCGTGGGTGACCGCCCCGCCGAGCTCCTGCTGGGTGACGTCCTCGCCGGTCACCGTCTTCACCACGTCCGGCCCGGTGATGAACATGTACGACGTGTCCTCGACCATGAACACGAAATCGGTCATGGCCGG
>JBBJOU010000407.1:0-2594 GCA_037724305.1 Acidimicrobiales bacterium | reverse complement strand
GTGCGCGCTAGTCGACTCGTCGCTCTGCTGCTGCACCTGCAGACCGGGGGCGGGGCCACCGCCGCCCGCCTCGCCGAGGTGCTCGAGGTGTCGGTGCGCACGATCTACCGCGACGTCGCCGCGTTGTCCGAGGCGGGCGTCCCCGTGTACGCCGAGGCCGGCCCCGGTGGCGGCATCCGGCTGGTCGATGGCTACCGCACCCGCCTCACCGGCCTGACCTCGGAGGAGGCCGACGCCGTGCTGCTGGCCGGCGTGCCCGGTCCCGCCGCCCAGCTCGGCCTGGGCACGGTGTTGGCCGCCGCCCAGCTCAAGGTGATGGCGGCGCTGCCGCCCGAGCTGCGCAGCCGGGCCTCGCGGGTGCAGGAGCGGTTCCTGCTCGACGCGCCGGGCTGGTTCCACCGCCCCGACGCCGTGCCCCACCTCCCGGCGGTGGCCGAGGCGCTGTGGGCCGACCGCCGGGTCCGGGTGCGCTACGCCCGCCGGGGCGCCGATGTCGACGACTGCGTGGCTCGCACCCTCGACCCCCTCGGCCTGGTGTGCAAGGCGGGCACGTGGTACCTCCTCGCCCGCCACCGCAGCGAGACCCGGACCTACCGGGTGGGTCGCCTGGTCGAGGTCGAGGTGCTCGACGAGGCGGTGGTGCGCCCCGCCGACTTCGTGCTCGCCGAGGAGTGGGCGACGGCCAGCGCCGGTTTCGACGAGGCGCAGTGGCGGGCCGAGGCCGAGGTCCTCCTGACCCCCGACGGCCTCGACGCGCTCGGCTTCGCCGTCGGGCCGAGGGCCGCCGACCGGGCGCGCGCCACGGCGGGGCCCCCCGGGCCCGACGGCCGGGTGGTCGTGCGCGTGCCGGTTGAGTCGGTCGAGGTCGCCGCCTGGCAGCTCCTGGGCCTGGGCGAGCGTTGCGAGGTGATCACTCCGGCCGAGCTACGGACCTCGATGGCGGCCACCGCCCGGGCCATGGCCGCCCGCTACGTCGCCCCGCGCGCCTGATCGGTCGAGCCCTTGTCGGGCCGGACACACGCCGGAAACACCGAGTTCGGGAGCCCGTGCGGGCGACGAAACGATCGCGAAACACTGACCCACGAATCTGACGCCTGTCTCACAACCACTGACCGAGGAGCCGAGTGATGGATACGGGCGACGCCGCGTGGGTGCTGGTTTCAGCTGCCCTCGTGCTGTTCATGACGCCGGGGCTGGCGCTGTTCTACGGCGGCATGGACCGCAGCCGGAACGTGCTGAACATGCTCATGATGAACTTCTGGTGCCTGCTCACCATCCCCATCCTGTGGGTGGTGGTGGGGTACTCCCTCGCCCAGACGCCGTTCGAGAACGACGTGCTCGGCGGTTTCGACAACGCCTTCCTGCGCGGGCTGACGATCTCGGGTGAGGACGGCGGGTTCGGGCTGCTGGTGGTGATCTTCCTCGGGATGTTCGCCGTCATCACGCCGGCGCTCATCTCCGGGGCGGTGGCCGACCGCATGAAGTTCGCGGCCTGGGCCGTCTTCGCCCCGGTGTGGACGCTGTTGGTGTTCGTGCCGGTGTTCAAGTGGGTGTACGGCGGCTGGCTGGGTCAGCGGGGCTCGCTCGACTTCGCCGGCGGCACCGCCATCCACGTCAACGCCGGCATCGCCGCCCTGGCCTGCGTGCTGGTGCTGGGCAAGCGCCGGGGCTGGCCCCGCGAAGGCGCCCCGCCGCACTCGATGCCGCTGGTGATGCTCGGCACCGGCATCCTGTGGTTCGGGTGGTTCGGTTTCAACGCCGGCTCCGCCCTCGCCGCCAACGGGACCGCCGTCCAGGCGTTCATGAACACCTTCCTCGCCGCCGCCGCCGCCGGTCTCTCTTGGGCCCTCGTCGAGCGGGTCCGCGACGGCCACGTCACCAACCTGGGTGCCGCCTCGGGCATCGTGGCCGGCCTCGTCGCCATCACCCCCGGTGCCGGCTTCGTCGCCGGCATGAGCCCGATCTACATCGGCCTCATCGCCGGCGTGGTGTGCTGCTTCGCCGTGCGGCTCAAGACCAAGGCCGGCTACGACGACGCCCTCGATGTCGTCGGCGTGCACTTCGTCGGCGGCCTGGTGGGGTCGCTGCTGATCGGCTTCTTCTCCGACCCCGACTACTTCGCCACCGAGAACATGGCCGGCCTCTTCTACGGCGGCGACGGCGAGCTGCTCTTCGAGCAGGCGCTGGCCAACGGCGTGACCATCGTCTACTCCTTCGTGGTCACCACCGTGATCATGCTGGCGCTCAAAGCCACCATCGGTGTTCGCGTGCCCGAGCTGGTCGAGCGCAGCGGCCTCGACTTGGCCGAGCACGGCGAGACCGCCTACCACGAGGGCACCGCCACCGCGACCAGCTCCAGCGCGCCGTCCGCCTCGACCCATGACGCCACCCCGGCGACGGCCAAGGTTTGAGGGGGAGCCATGAAGCTCGTCACCGCCATCGTCAAGCCGTTCAAGATCGACGACATCAAGGAGGCACTGAAAGGAGCCGGCATCCAGGGCATGACCACCAGCGAGGTCCAGGGCTTCGGCCGCCAGTCCGGCCACACCGAGACCTACCGGGGCGCGGAGTACACCATCGACTTCGTGCCGAAG
>JBBJOU010000406.1:0-2599 GCA_037724305.1 Acidimicrobiales bacterium | reverse complement strand
GGGGGCGGATCAGCCGGCGACGATGGGGACGACACCACTGCAGGCGACGACGGGTTCGCTGATGGTCACGCGTCGTGCTTGGGCGTCCCCGTCGTCAGCCACGTAGAAGTCGTCTTCGTTGGTGAGGATCTCGATGCACACCTCCATCTCCGTCGGCGTCGGGAGCTCCCCGTAGCTGGCCCCGTGGCCGGTCTCGCCGCTGACGCTGGCCCCGGCGTCGAGAATGATCCCTTCGTGCGGTGGGAGCGGCGCGTCACCACCGCTGTTCGAGCGGCGGGCGAAGTCCCCGTAGCGGGTCCGGAGGGTGGCCCCGTCCCGCTGTGCCGAGCGTCGTCCGGTCACGTCCTCCATGAACACCGGACCTTCGGTGGTGTTGGTGACGGTGAAGTCGGCCGTCACCACGAAGAGTTCGCCCTCCTGGCGGGACTCGGCGGCGAGGGTCACGGTGATGCCCTCGGCCACGATGTCGGGCAGGTTCGGGTCGCTCCCCCCGCCGCCCTGGTCGGTGGCTTCCTCGGCATCGCCGCTACAGGCGGCGAACGCAACGAACAGCGCCAGGGCGGCACCGGCCACCCGCCGACGTCCGAACGGGGGAGCCGCGTGGCCGGGGATCAGGATCATTCGTCGTCGACCTCGACAGCATCGCCATCGAGTTCCTCATAGCGGACGACGTGCCCGGGGGCGCGGTCGGCGGATGTGCCCAGTTCATAGGAGTCGCGTGTGGGGCGGCGGAGTTCGTCACGGAGCGCGTTCTCGCTGAACACCGGCGGATGGTGCTGGCCGTCGTCGGTGTCGACCGAATCGGGGTCGCCGTCGCCGTCGATGTCGAGACCGACGGCGTTGAGTTCGGCCTCCGAGATCGGGCCCGAGCGGTTGACCTCGTTGCCATGCTGGTCGTACTCGACCTCGACGTACTCGTCGTCGGGGGTGCCGCCGCGCAGGTTGTCGAAGGAGTGGGACAACTCGTGCTGGAGCGTGAGCACCGGCGGACCGAAGGCGAAGTCGGCGGTGTTGGCCTGCCCGTAGCTGATCGTGTCCCCGATGGCGTAGCTGCGGTCCGATCGGGTGAGCGCGGAGACGACGGGCCTCGTCGAGTCCTCGCCGGGGAGCCGCTCGCCGTTGAGGAGCGCTTCGACGTAGGTGTCGAACGACACGGACTGCACGCCCCCGTCGTAGGGCTGGTAGGGGATGATGGTGATGCGGGTGTCCTCGTCGTAGCCGACCCAGTCGTCGGAGTCGCGTGATGCCTCGTCGAGCAGGAGCAGGCTCTCGCGGCCGGTCTCGGTGGTGCGGAGCAGCTCGAGGTCGGCGTCGAGGCGTTCGACCCAGGCGTCCCACTCGGGCTCGGTCATCCAGTCGGGGCGGGCGTCGGGATCGGTGTTGATGGCGTACGAGCCGGGGTCGCCGGTCAACTCGATGGTGACGAACAGCTCGCCCGAGGTGTTCGCCTCGCCCGCTTCGTGGGTGATCCGGTCGGTGCCGCCGCCACCGGCTGCGGTATCGGCGCCGCGGCCCCCGAGGAGGTCGTCGTCGCCCTCGCCGCCGTCGAGCACGTCGTCGTCGCGTCCCCCCGAGAGGAGGTCGCGACCGGCGTCGCCCCGTACCTCGTCGCCGCCGGCGCCGCCGTCGAGGTGGTCGTCATCGGTGCCGCCCTCGATCAGGTCGTCGCCGGCGCCGCCGTAGACGATGTCGTCCCCGTCGCCGCCCACGACCCGGTCGTGACCTCCCTGCCCGTCGACGTAGTCGTCGCCGGCGCCGGCGTACACGACGTCGTCGCCCTCGCCTGCCTCGACGGGGTCGTTGCCGGCGCCGACGAACACACGGTCGGCGCCGCCACCGCCGAGGCGCGAGAGTAGGTGGCGCCGGGCGTGCCCACCACGTCGTTGCCGGCGCCCGTCCATACGGTGAAGCCGATGGTGGCAGCGATGGGCAAGGCCACGAAGTCGTCGTCGCCGCCGCCGGTGCGGATCACCAGATTGGCGGCCTGGTCGTCGGTCAGCGCCATCGATCGCCAGTCGAGGATGCGACCACCTGGACCGGGCACGACGACGCCGACCTCGAGCCGGTAGCCGGCCCCGTCGGCGACGACCCGCACGAAGTCCCGATCGGTTGTGCCGGGGAAGATCCACCGGTCGCCGTCGCGGAGCAGGACCGGGCCCAGCTCGTCGAACGACGTCGCCACCCGGGCAGCGATCACGACGTCGTCGACGCGCACCCGGCCGTCGGCGCCCACCGCGTCGGCGGCCTCGAAGGCGGCGGCGACCTCGGCGGTGAAGGCGGCCATGCGGTCGAGTCGTCCGGCCACTGTTCCCAGGTCGATGTCGAGGGGAGGCACGTCGCCGAGGAACGCCGACCAGCCCGCCGTCGCCCGGAAGTCGTCGAGCGCACCGCCGAGCAGCCCGGCGGCCGCGCTCAGGTCGGCCGCCACCGGCTGAAAGGTGCTTGACGTCGCCCGCAGGACAGCGGGATTCGCCTGCACGATCGCCACGCCATGCTCCTGGCCTCGTCGTCGGGTCCGTTCTGCGGGCCGATCGTACGGACGGGTGAGGCTACCGGCGATGGGGGCCGCTCCCCAACGACGCCCCGCCTCCCTGCGTCG
>JBBJOU010000405.1:0-2600 GCA_037724305.1 Acidimicrobiales bacterium | reverse complement strand
CACGAGGGCTCGGGCAGGCGCTGGCCGCCGACCTGGCCGGCGAGGGCTGGGACGTCGTGCTCGACGGCCGCGACACCGAGGCGCTACGCGCCGCCGCTGACGCCATCGGCCCGCACGCCCACCCCGTCGTCGGCGACGTGGCCGACCCCGCCCACCGCACCGCGCTCGTCGAACGCGCCACCGCCCTCGGGGAGCTCACCCTCCTCGTCAACAACGCCAGCGACCTCGGCCCGTCGCCACTCCCCCACCTGCGCGACCTGCCCCTCGACGCCTTCGAGCGGCTCCTGCGCACCAACGTCGTCGCCCCCGTCGCCCTCGTCCAGGCCTGCCTCCCCCTCCTGGTGGCCACCGGTGGGGCAATCGTCAACGTCACCTCCGACGCCGCCGTCGAGGGCTACGAGGGGTGGGGCGGCTACGGGTCGTCCAAGGCCGCGCTCGAGCAGGCCAGCCACGTGCTCGCCGCCGAGGAGCCCGGGGTGCGGGTGTGGTGGTTCGACCCCGGCGACATGCGCACGGCGATGCACCAGGACGCCTTTCCCGGCGAGGACATCAGCGACCGACCGTCCCCCGAGTCGGTCGTTCCCGCCGTGCGCCGCCTGCTGGCCGAGCGCCCGCCCAGTGGCCGGGCGCGGGCGGCCGACCTGCTCGCCGGAGTGGTTCCGTGAGCGCCCCGGCGAGCGACGCGAGCGCACAGACCGCCCGGTTGTCCTTCGCGCTGCCGACGGGCCTGGAAGCCGCCGAACCGCCCGAGGCCCGGGGCCTGACCCGCGATGCCGTGCGCATGCTGGTCGCCAGTCGCTCGACCGGGGCGCTGGTCCACAGCACGTTCAGGTTGCTCCCCGGCTTCCTCCGCCCGGGCGATCTGGTGGTCATCAACACCTCGGGCACCATCCCCGCCGCCGTCGACGCCATCGCCCCTGACGGCACCGGCCTGGTCGTGCACCTCTCCACCCGTCTCGACGGCGACCGGTGGGTGGTCGAGCCACGGGCTCGGCGCGGGCGCGCGACCGTGCGGTGGACCGGGGCACCGCCCCCGTCGCGTTTGGCCCTGGGCGAGGGCGCCGGCCTCGAGCTGGTGGCGCCGTACCTCGACAGCGACCGCCTGTGGGTGGCCCGGCTGTCGCTCCCCCAGCCGGGCCTCGCCTGGCTGGCGGTCAACGGCCGCCCCGTCCGCTACCCCTACGTCGAGCGGCCGTGGCCTCTGTCCGCCTACCAGAACGTCTACGCCACCGAGCCCGGCAGCGCCGAGATGCCCAGCGCCGGCCGCCCCTTCACCGCCGAGGTCATCACCCGCCTCGTGGCCAAGGGCGTCGGCGTCGCCCCACTGGTGCTCCACACCGGGGTGGCGTCGCTCGAGGCCGACGAACATCCCTACCCCGAGCGGGTCGTGGTCCCCGCCCCCACCGCCGCCGGCGTCGAGGCCACCCACGCCGCCGGCGGGCGGGTGGTGGCGGTGGGCACCACCGTGGTGCGGGCGCTCGAGTCGGCGGTCGGCGACGACGGCCGGATCGGGCCGATCGACGGCTGGACCGACCTCCTGGTGACGCCCGAACGAGGCGTGCGGGTGGTCGACGGCCTGCTCACCGGCTGGCATGAGCCGGAGGCGTCGCACCTGCTCATGCTGGAAGCGATGGCGGGCCGATCGTTGTTGGAGCGCTCCTACGAGGCCAGCCTGGCGGAGGGCTACCGCTGGCACGAGTTCGGCGACGTCCACCTCCTCCTGCCGTGAGGGCAGGTGCTCCCGGCGACGATGGGTCGGCTCCCCCGCGCAAGGCGCGTTGCGGAATCGCCTTGTAGGGTGGACCGATGACCTCCTCCGGTGACCTGCGCGTGTCCGCCCGTGGGCAGATGAGCCTGCCCGCCGCCGCCCGCCGCCGCTGGGGTCTCGCCGAGGGTGGCGCGGTCGGCTACCTCGACCTCGGCGACGCCCTCCTCCTCGTCCCCGAGGGCGTGGAGGCCCTCCGGCGGACGGCCCTCGACGCCATCACCCCTGCCGACTGGGCCGCCGCCGCCAGCGGCTTCGGCGATCCCGATCTCGCCACCGAGTGACCGTCGCCCTCATCGACGATCAGGCCCTCAGCGCCGTGCTGCGAGGCGCGACACCACGCGCCCTTCGGCGCCGACCGTTGGCCACCACCGGCTACTGGTACGTCCGGCTCTGCCAGGCCGCACTGATCGCGACAGATCGTCCGGGTGTGCTGGCGATGCCGTTCGCCGCGCTCACGGCGGCGCGACGCGAGCGGGCGGTACGGGCGCTGGTCGAGCTACCGGACGAGATCGAGTTGCTGAGCTTGCGCCGACTTGGACCGGTTGTCGGGCGACTTCGCTCGCGCCACGCCTTGAACGTGCTCTCCAGCGAGGCCCTCGCCGCCGCCATCACCCTCGAGGCCGAGACGTTCCTCTCGGCGCCGTCACCGAAGCTCGAAGCCGCGCTCGACGCCGAAGGCCGACCATGGCGACGCCTCGAAATGCCAGGCTCGACCCCGTGACCGGCACCGCGCTGGCGCCGCTGCCCGACGACTGGACGCGAGCGCTGGTCGTCGTCGCCCACCCCGACGACGTCGAGTGGGGGACGAGCGCGGCGGTGGCGGCGTGGACGG
>JBBJOU010000404.1:0-2601 GCA_037724305.1 Acidimicrobiales bacterium | reverse complement strand
GCTCTTCGTCGGTGACGGTGGCGAGGTCGCGAGTGGTCGGGGTGGCCCCGTCGACGGCAGTGGTCGACGGGCCGGCGGGGACGTCGCCGGTGACGGCCTCGCCGGGGCGGCGGTCGCGAGCCGAGGCGACGACGGCCACCGTCACCACCACGAGGATGGCCACGGTGCCGGCCACCACCAACCACCGCCGCCGCCGCCGGGGACGGGCGTCGGGACCGAGGTGGTCCGCCGTGGGCGGCGGGCGGTTCGCCGAGACCGTGGGCCCGCCGAGCACGGCCAACGCGTCGGCGACCTCGGCGGCGTAGGTGGCGCCGAGGCGGTCGGCGGTGGCCTGGTCGACCTCGCCGGCGGCCAGCTGGTCGTCGAGGTCGTCGAGGTCGGTCAGCGCCTGGTCGCGCCGGGTCTCGGCCGCCTTACGCTCGTCGTCGCGCACCGCGTTGTCCTCCCCGGAACCACCGCTCGGGGTTGCGCTGCGTTCGGTCATCGAACGGTCTCCAGGCGGGCGCGAGCGACGGCGGCCCGCTCGACGTCGGTGAGGGAGCGGGTGTCGCCGTGCCCACGCCGCGACGCCACCGCGGCGACGCCGAGGGCGAAGGCGGCGGCGGGGGCCAGCCACAGGGCGACCGTGCGCCCCGAGAACGGGGCGTCGAGGCGGATCCAGGCGCCGTAGCGGGTCTCGAAGAAGGCGAGGATGTCGGCGTCGGTGCGCCCGGCCGCCACCTGGTCGCCGATGAGCCCCCGCATCTCCGCCGCCGTCGACGACGGCGAGTCGGCCACCGACTCGCCCTGGCAGACGGGGCAACGGAGGCGGTCGGCCAGGGCCTCGGCGCGGTCGGGTGACGCCGGCGAGGCGGTGACGACGGCGACGAGCACGGCGGCGCCGAGGGCGGCGGCCACCGGGACGAGGGCGCGGACCACCCACCGGGGCCTCGCCGTCGGAGCGCTGTCCCCGGCCGGTTCGGTGGCGGCGGCGGGCACGGGGCGGCGGGCCGCGGCCCAGCGCAGGGCGAGGCCGAGGCCGCCCGAGCCGGCCAGCACCACGCCCCCGAACCAGATCAGGGCGATCATCGGGAAGCGGTGCAGGTCGAGTCCCACCGCCCCGGTGTCGCTCCCGCCGAGCGAGGTGATGGCGATGTACACCTCGTCGCCGGTGGGACCGGTCCACACCGCCGGGGTGCCGACCGGCTGGACGCGGTTCTCGAACTCGGCGAGGCGGGGGCGCAGGGTGGCGAGGTCGCCGCCGTCGCGGCTGAGCACGAGCTCGGCTCCCCGGACCCGGCGGTTCGGCTCCTCACCCTCGAAGGGGGCGGCGAAGGTGACGTCGTAGCCACCGAAGGTCACCGTCTCACCGGGCTCGATGCTGACCGCAGCACGGTCGGCGAGGTTGCCCGACACGGCGATCCCGACGGCGAGCACGACGAGGCCGGCATGGGCCATCTGACCGGCCCAGTAGCCCGGCTCGCCCAGCAGCACCCGCCCGGCGGCGAGGGGCACAGCCTCGCCCGGGGCGCCCCGGCGCCGGCGGCGGACGGCGGCGGCCAGCTGGCTCACCATGGCGGCGATGACCAGGGTGGCGAGCCCGAGGACCAGTACCACGTAGGGCGCCGCCCGGAGCGCGGGGACGGCGACGGCGACGGCGCCGACGGCCAGGGCCAGCACCACCGGGACCCGGGCGCGCGACCAGAGGAGACCGCGACGGGCGGCGCGGTAGGGCAGGAGGGGGCCGAGCCCGACCGCCAGCAGGAGCACCAACGAGATCGGGATGGCGAAGCGGTCGAAGAACGGCCGCCCCACCGACAACTGGCCGCCCCCCACCGCCTCCACCACCAGCGGGTAGGTGGTGCCGACGAGCACGGTGACGGCGAACAGCGACAGCAACAGGTTGTTGACGAGGAACGCACCCTCCCGGCTGGCGAGCGACTCGAGCCGGTTGGGGGCGGCGACCACATCCGCGCGGGCGGCGAACAGGCCGAAGGCGCCGATGACCACCACCGCGAGGAACCCGAGGAGCAGCGGGCCGACCGCGCTCTGGGAGAAGGCGTGCACCGAGGCCACCACCCCGGAGCGGGTCAGGAACGTGCCGAGGATGGTGAGGGCGTAGGTGGCGAGGACGAGGGCGATGCTCCACGCCTGGAGCAGCCCCCGGCGGGCTTGGATGGTGGCCGAGTGCAGGTAGGCGGTGGCCGCCAGCCAGGGCAGGAGGCTGGCGTTCTCGACCGGGTCCCACGCCCAGTAGCCACCCCACCCGAGCACCTCGTAGCTCCACCACGCGCCCAACACGATGCCAGCCGAGAGCAGTGCCCACGCCCCGAGGGTCCAGCGCTGCGTGCGCCGCACCCAGCCGGGACCGCGCACGCCCAGGGCGAGGGCGGACACGGCGAAGGCGAACGGGGCGGTGAAGCCGACGTAGCCGGCGTAGAGCAGCGGCGGGTGGATCGCCATGAACGGGTGGTCCTGGAGCAACGGATTGGGCCCCGGCCCGTCGAGCGGCACCAGCTCGGCCGCCAGGGTGCGGAACGGGCTGGCCGGGAAGGCCAACAGGCCGAAGAAGAACACCGCCACCGCCCCACACACCGCCAGGGCGCCGGCGCCGAGGCGGTC
>JBBJOU010000403.1:0-2626 GCA_037724305.1 Acidimicrobiales bacterium | reverse complement strand
ACCACATCGGCGTGGTCGAGGGCGAGGTCGCTGCCCCGCCGGCCCATGGCGACGCCGATGTCGGCGGCGGCGAGGGCGGGGGCGTCGTTGACGCCGTCGCCCACCACCAGCACCCGCCGGCCCCGGGCCTGGGCGGCGCGCACGGCGTCGAGCTCGTCGGCCGGCAGCAGGCCCGAGCGGAGGTAGTCGCCGTCGACGCCGACCAGGGCGCCGACCCGGGCGCCGGCACCGGCGCGGTCGCCGGTGAGCACCAGGACCTCGGCCACGCCGCCGGCCCGCAGCGCGGTGACCGTGGCCGCCGCCGTGGGCCGCAGCCGGTCCACGAACTCGAGGCGCCCGGCCAACGCCCCGTCGACCACGACGACGGCCTCTGTGGTGCCATCGTCGACCGGGGCGACGCGATCCCCGGCCTCGGGTCGGTCATCGAGGAGCCGCCGGTCGCCGACCTCGACGCGACGCCCGTCGACCACCGCGGTCACCCCGAGACCGGGCAGAGCCCGGAACCCGGTGACCCGGTTGCCGCCGGCGAGGGCGAGTCGGCGGGCGTCGGCGGCGGCCACCACCGAGCGGCCGAGGGGGTGCTCGCTGCCCCGCTCGGCCGCCGCCGCCAGGGCGAGGATGTCGCCCGCCGACCAGCCCGGTCCCGGGTGCACGTGGGCCACCAGCGGGAGACCCTCGGTCAGGGTGCCGGTCTTGTCGAAGGCGACGGCGTCGACGCCGGCCATGGCCTCGACCACCGAGGCACCGCGCACCAGCACCCCGCGGCGGGCAGCGACAGCGACGGCGGCGAGCAGCGGCGGCATGGTGGCCAGCACCACGGCGCACGGCGAGGCCACGATCATGAAGGTCATGGCCCGCTCGAGCACCGGACGGAACACGCCGCCAAGCGCCATGGGGACCCCGATGAGGGCGAGGGTGGCCACCACCACCGCCGGCGACCACCGCCGTTCGATGCGCGCCACCAGCAGCTGGGTGGGGGCGACCTGCTCGGCGGCCTCGGCCACCAGCTCAGCGATGCGGGCGATGACCCGCTCGCCGGCGGGACGAGACACGGCAACGGTGAGGACGCCGGTGCCGTTGGCGGTACCGGCCAACACCTCGTCGCCCACCAGGCGCGCCACGTGCAGGGCCTCGCCGGTGATCGAGGACTCGTCGACCTCCGATGCACCGTCGACCACGGTGCCGTCGACCGCGATGCGTTCGCCGGGGCGGACGAGCACGAGGTCGCCGACGGCGAGATCGGCGACCGCCACTGTGCGCTCCTCGAGCGAGCCGTCCCCCGGCATGAGGGTGGCCTCGTCGGGAACCAGTTCGAGCAGCGACCGGACGCCGGCCTCGGTGCGCCGGGTGGCGGCATCCTCGAGGGCGCCGCTGGTGGCGAAGATCACGATGAGCAGCCCGGCGTCGCGCCATTGGCCGATGGCGGCAGCGGCGATGGCGGCCACCACCATGAGTAGGTCGACGTCGAGGGTGCGCCGGCGCAGGGCGGCGATGCCGTCGGCGGCCGGGCCGGCGCCGCCGATCACGCCGGCGGCGAGGTAGCCGGCCACGACGAGGGGCCGGCTGAGCTCGCCGAGGTCGGCGACGAATGCGAGGATGAACAGCACGACCGAGGCCGTTGCGTCCCGAGCCGATGTTCCCAACACGAGCGCTGAGCCTACATACCTGCACATGCATGAAGACATGCCCACCCCAGAACAACTGACCCACGCCGTCGACGCCTTCCGCATGCTGGCCGACCCGACCCGGGTCAAGGTGGCCTGGGCGCTGATCTGCGGTGAGCGATCGGTCAAGGAGCTGGCCGACATCGTCGAGGCCACCCCGACCGCCGTCTCCCAGCACCTGGCCAAGCTCCGCCTCGCCGGCCTGGTCACCGTCCGCCGCGAGGGGACCTTCGCCTTCTACTCCATGGCCGACGCCCACGTCGGCCAACTCCTCGAAGAAGCCCTCTTCCACGCCGACCACGCCGTCGACCATCGCCCCGACCATGCCGGGACCCGACCACCCCGCCCGAGCCGCTGAAGACCCCCGGCTCGACGACGGGTCGATGACCGATTCGAGTCGCAGGTTTGAGGCCGAGGCGGTGAAGGCAACCCAGGATGATCCCGGTGGTATGGCGGCGGCGGGTGGCGGTTCTCAGTGATTCTCAACCGACCGCTAAGGTGTGGCCATGTCCGTCGCCGTCGATCACGTCGAGCTGCACAGCACCGCCACCACCCGACTCCGTAAGGATGGCCAGCGCTACACCGCCAGCCGCCGGGCCCTTGTCGACGCGCTGGTGGCGAGCGACCGGCCCCTCACCATCCCCGACCTTCTCGCCGCCCGTCGCGATCTCGCCCAGAGCTCGGCCTACCGCAACCTCGCCGTCCTCGAGCGGGCCGGGGTCGTGCGCCGCATCTTCTCCACCGACGAGTTCGCCCGCTTCGAGCTGGCCGAGGACCTCACCGAGCACCACCACCACCTCATCTGCACGGCCTGCGGCGACGTGGCCGACTTCACCGTGTCGGCCAAGGTCGAGCGGACCATCGAAGCAGCGCTGGCCACCGCCGCCGGCGACACCGGCTTTCGCGCCGAGCACCACCGCCTCGACCTCGTCGGGACCTGCGCCGACTGCGGCTGACCGCGG
>JBBJOU010000402.1:0-2629 GCA_037724305.1 Acidimicrobiales bacterium | reverse complement strand
TCCCCCTCGACGGGCGGCCCTTCGGCGTCGCCGCCGATGAGGACGGGACGTGGGTCGTGCTCCAGGACAGCGGGGCGGCGGTGCGGGTCGACGGCGGTGACCTCGCCGTCGGCGAGCCCATCCCGCTCGACGAGTGATAGCGGTCGCCTCGTCCGGTTTGCGATCGGAGAGGCGTTTGCCTCAACTCGGGCAGGACCCGCGCCGATAGGGACCGGTGCCACCCGACGAGCCGAGCGCAGTCCCCACCGAGACGCGACTGATGCGGGCCCTGGTGGCCGAGGACGACCCGGGCGTGCGCCGCCTCATCGCCGCCCTGCTGGAGCTGGACGGCTGGGACGTCCGCACCGCCGCCGACGGTCAGGAGGCCGTCGACATGGCCCGCGACTGGCATCCCGACGCCGTCGTCATCGACATGATGATGCCCAACAAGGACGGCCTCGAGGCCATGCGGGAGATCCGGGCCGAGCCCGGCGGTGAGGACTGCGCCGTCGTCGTCGTCTCGGCCCGCACCGGGGCGCGCGACGTGGCCCGGGCCATCGACGCCGGCTGCGACGACTACGTGGCCAAGCCGTTCGACCCCATGGACCTCTCGGCCCGGGCGCGCGCCGCCATGCGCTGGCGCGGTGTCGAGCGCGCCCACGGCGTCGACAACGCGCCCGTCGCCGGTAGCTGACGGCGGCCGCGGTCCGCGGCGCGAGCTATCCACCGGAGACGAGCAGCTCGGCGCCCTCCGGCGGCGTCGGGTCGTCGACCAGGTCGAGCCAACCGTCGGGCAGGCTGACGGCGCGCGGCCCGTCGCGGTGGCCTCGCACCACTCGGCGCCCGGCGGCGGGCAGCTCGACGTCGGGGTCGACATCGCCCAGCCGGGCCACGACGTCGGCCAGCGACGCCGCCTGGGCCAGGTCACGACGCAGGGCGGGCCCGACGGGGTAGCCGGCGAGGTACCAGCCGACGTGCTTGCGGAAGCAGCGGATGCCGTTCACGGCGCCGTGCTCGTCGCACAGCAGTGCCGCGTGGCGGGCCATGGCGGCGGCCACCGACCCCAGCCGGGGCGGCGGAGGGACGGGGCGCCCGGCGAAGGCCGCCAGCAGCTCGGCGAACAGCCACGGCCGACCCAGGCAGCCACGGCCGATCACCACGCCGTCGCAGCCGGTCTCGGCCATCATCGCCAGGGCGTCGGCCGCCTCCCAGATGTCGCCGTTGCCGAGCACCGGGATCGACGTCACCGCCGCCTTCAGCTCGGCGATGGCGGACCACCGGGCGTATGGGGCGTAGCGCTGCTCGGCCGTCCGGGCGTGCAGCGCGATGGCGGCGGCGCCGTTGTCCTCGGCGGCGCGCCCCGTGTCGAGGAACGTCTGGAGGCCGTCGTGCACGCCGATGCGGCACTTGATCGTGACCGGCACGCCGGCCGGCGCCGCCGCCCGCACGGCGGCGGCGATGATGTCGGCCAACAGGCGGCGCCGCACGGGTAGGGCAGCACCGCCACCCTTGCGGGTCACCTTGGGCACGGGGCAACCGAAGTTGAGGTCGACGTGGTCGACGCCGACCTCGCCGACCAGGTAGCGGACGGCCTCGCCCATGGTGCCGGGGGCGGTGCCGTAGAGCTGCACGCTGCGCGGCCGCTCGTCGTCACCGAAGCGCACCATCTTCAGGCTCTTGTCGTTGCGCTCCACGATGCCGCGCGCCGTGACCATCTCGTTGACGTAGACGAGCCCCGGACCGAAGTCGCGGCACAGTCGCCGGAACGACGCGTCGGTGACCCCCGCCATCGGGGCGAGCACCACCGGGGCGACCAGCGCCAGCGGCCCGATGCGGAGCGCCGGGATGCGGCCCGGCACCGCCGGCCCCGTCACCGGGCGTCCGCCCACAGGTCCATCACCGTGAGATCGAGCTCGGCGAGCAACCTGCGCAGCAGCGGCAGCGACAGGCCGATCACGTTGGCGTGGTCGCCGACGATGCCGTCGACGAAGGGCGCCGAGCGGCCGTCGAGGGTGAAGCTGCCGGCGACCCGCAGCGCCTCACCGGTGGCGAGGTAGGCCTCGAGCTCGTCGTCGTCGAAGGCCCCGAAGCGCACCTCGGTCGAGGCCACCGCCGCCGCCGACCGGCCACTGGCGGTGTCGATCACGTGGTGGCCGGTGCGCAGCACCGCCGAGCGGCCGCGGAGGCGCAGCAAGCGGGCCCGGGCCTCCTCGATCGACGCCGGCTTGCCGTGGGCCTCCCCGTCGACATCGAGCATCGAGTCGCACCCGACGACGACGGCGCCGGCCACCTCGGGAAGGGTCGCCACGGCGGCGGCCTTGGCCTCGGCCAAGGCCGCGAGCAGCGCCGGCAGGTCGGCGGCGGTGACGGCGTCCTCGTCGACACCGGACACCACCACCTCGGGCGCGAAGCCGGCGCCGACCAGCAGCCCGAGGCGGGCGGGCGAGGCGGAGGCGAGCACGAGGCGGCGGGCGGGCATGGCCGGCCCATCCTCGCCGCCCGACGGGCCGAGATCGGAGTCGACGCCGCGATCAGCCAGACGCCACCGGGAGGGCGGCACCGCCGTCGCCCCTCGCCAGCGCCTCCACCTCGTCGACGGCGACCACCACCCACCCGTCGCGCTGGTACCCGCTCAGATGACCCTGGTCGA
>JBBJOU010000401.1:0-2640 GCA_037724305.1 Acidimicrobiales bacterium | reverse complement strand
ACACCGCCCCGGAGCGGAGCCGCGCGTACTCCTCGAGCTCGATGCGCAGGTCGTCGGCCTGGGAGCGCACCGCGTCGATCTCCAGTCGGGCGAGCTTCGTGTGTTGCTTGCTGCTGTGCCTGGCCTCGAGGTTGGCGAGCGCCTCCTCGAACTGGCGGAGGTGGGTCTCGGTTGTGCGTCGCTGGACTTCGTTGGTGATCACGATGGCCCTCCGATGGTCAGGACGACGATGCCTTTGCGGCCACCGTCGCGTTCGTTCTTGAAGAACTCGGCGAACTCGAGCCCGCTGTCGGACTCGACGACGTTGGGGAACAGCTCACCGCCGAAGCGGGCCTTCTGGTTGGCTCGGCCGGAGGCGAAGTCGAAGAAGATCGGGTCCAGGGCATCGAGGTCGACGCCGTCGGGATCCCAGCAGGCGTCGAAATCCGCTGGCTCGTCCTTGGCGGTGGCGAAGCTGCCGTTCAGCCAGACGCGCGTGCAGCCGGCTGTCGCAAGGAGCGCAACGGCGTCGGCCAGCCCCGTCGAGGAGTTGTCGGCGCCGCGTCGTCCATCCAAATCGGTCGAGGAACTCGTCCCAGGATGCTGCATGCTCGCCGTCGGGAAGGCGACCGGTGTCCGGGTCGAATGGCGGGAGCACATCCCAACACTATCGTTGTGGCTCGACGACTCTGCCACCGAAGCCGGTGTCGGTGCGCCTACCGGCCCAGTTGGCGCCGGACCTCCTGGGCGGCGCGGTGGCTCCTGACCCGGAGCGCCTCGGGGGACACCCGGCGGCCTCGGCCGCCTCGGCGACGCTCAACCCCACGACGTGGCGCAGTACCAGCGTCTCGTACAGGGGCGCGTCGAGGGCGAGCACCGCAGCGCGCACGGCCATCGCCTCGCCCACCTCGGCCTCGTCGGGCGTCGGCGTTGCCCTGCTCGCAGCCGCCGGCGGGCTCGGACACCGCCGGGTCGCCGAACAGGTCGGGCTGCCCGCGACGACGGTGCGGGGCTGGCTGCGTCGCCTCGAGCCAACAGCGACGCCGTCCGTTCCGACGCAACCGTCGCCGCCCACCGCCTCGACCAGATGGCCGACCGGTTCGCGCCGACCGGCACCGCGCTCGGTGACATGCTCGACGCCGTCGGTCGGGCGGTCCAGGCGTGGATCTGCCGGTACGGGCCTGTGCCCTCCCCATGGGCGGTCGCCGTCGCCATCACCAACGCGGCGATCCTCGCCCCGGTCCCCCAGCCGCGCTGGCACGGATCGGGCTGACCCCACCGCCGGCCTCCTTCAGCGCGCCCAGGCGCGAGCTGTCGCCAGCGTCGACGGGCACCAACGCGTCGAACCCGTCCCCACCGACCGTGACGCCGTCATCCCCATCGAAGGTGTCGGCCAACAGTCGACGGCCGTACGAGATTCACGAAGACCGACGGCGCACACACGCACTGCGGATCTTGCAGATGACGACAACCTCGCCCCCCGGACCGGCGACCGCTAACGCAGTGCCGGAGGGGACTGCGTCACCTTGAAAGGTCCGCACGATGGACGGCCGGGCGATCCGGGTCGCTGTAGTCCGTGATCAAGCTGACGGCCACCAGCGTGACCCCCATGGCGACGTAGAAGGCCGCCAAGCCGCCGTCACTGTCGGAGAAACCGAGCACGAACGGCGCTGCGATCAAGGCCGCTGCGCCCAGGTAGTCACCCGCCGAGTGCACCACGAACGGGATCACCTTGACCACGCCGAGCGGGTAGTCGGTGAGCAAGCTGATGAAGATGAGGACGCCGCCCAACACGACCCCGGTTCCCACCGCGCGGCCCGAGCCGCCCACGATGAGTGCGACGAGGATCAGAGCGGCGCCGCTACCGAAATCAGCGACGCCATGCACCCGTGCGGGCAAGAGCTTCCAGATGGACAAGACGGTCCTTTCCGACCCCAACAGGTGCGTGAAGTGACGGAGCTGCTGTCCCGACCCTCGGCTTCCCCGGATCGCGTTGTGCCAGACCAGCGCGACGCGTGTGCTGACGACAGCCTCTGGGCTCCGACGAGCGCACAGCGTCTGTTGAGCGCCGCAGTGGATGGTGACGAGCGGAGCGCTGGATGACACTCACGGTGGGCACGCGCTGTCCGCGTGGTGGCGGCACCCTGTCCCGCCGAGGTCGACGTCGCTTGGGCGGCGTCGAGCGGGCGGCCACGCTGCAACACGAACTCGCCCTCCCCGCCGCCGACCGCGACGCTCATGATGGCCAGGTGCCCGCCGATGCTGCTGATCCACGACCTCACCGCTTCCGCTGCCCGCCTCGACGCCGGGACCCCGGCCTGTCCGGGCGCCGACTGCGCCGGCCAGCTCGCCCCGTGGGGTCACGCCCGAGCGCTGGTCCTGCGCCTCGGGGCCGGCCGCAGCGAGACCCACACCCCACGCCGGGCCCGCTGCCGGGCCAGTCGACGCACCCACGTACTCGTCCCCACCCGCAGCTACCCGCGGCGCCCTGACACCGTCGAGACCGTCGGCGTGCCCTGCTCGCAGCCGCCGGCGGGCTCGGACACCGCCAGCTCGCCGCACAGGTCGGGCTGCCCGCCACGACGGTGCGGGGCTGGCTGCGTCGGCTCGAGCCAACAGCGACGCCGTCCGTTCCGACGCAACCGTCGCCGCCCACCGCCT
>JBBJOU010000400.1:0-2652 GCA_037724305.1 Acidimicrobiales bacterium | reverse complement strand
TCGAGCTCGATCATCGTGCCGGCGGCCTCCACCACGTAACCGGCCGGCGCCACGACCAGGAACTCGCCCTGCAAGAGCGAGGGCACCCGGCCGAACCGAAGCTCGGCGGGACCTTCGTCGTCCGTGGCTCGCCCTTCGAGAGTGGTGCCGTCGGTGAGGCTGAGCACGACAGTGCCGTCGACCACCTCGACCTCGTCGCCGGACGACACCGTGGCGCCGTCGGCCAGACTGCGCACCTCGTCGTCGCCGGCCCGGCGCACCAGCGCTTCGCCGGCCACCGACACCGCCGCCTGGTCGGCGCCGAGGGCGTCCGCCTGGTCGCGCACGGCGGCGAACACCCCGACCACCAGCAGCAGCGTGATGGCGACGGAGAGGGCGGCCAGCACCGGACGCCGCCGGTCGAGCGGGGCGCCCAGCTGCTCGATCCGGTCGTCGAGCAGTGCTGGATCCAGTTGTCCCCTCACCGCGACGCCACCGGTTCGCTCGCCGGCAGGACGAGGGTGAAGCGCGACCCGGTGCCGAGCTCGGTGCGCACGTCGAGCTCGCCACCGTGCGCCTCGGCGATGCGGGTCACGAGGGCGAGGCCGAGGCCGAGCCCGCCAAAGGCGCGGGTGGCGGAGCCGTCGCCCTGGATGAAGGCCTCGAACAGCGCCTCGAGGCGGTCGGGGGCGATGCCGACGCCGGGGTCGATCACCGAGATGCGCACGACCGGGCCTCCCGCGGGGTCGGCGCCCGCCGTCGCCCGGATCTCCACGCGTCCACCATCCGGAGAGTACTTCAGCGCGTTGTCGACCAGCTCGTCGAGGGCGCGATCGATCGCCCGGCGGTCGATCCACACCTTGGGCAGACCGCGGGCCACCCGCCGGCCCAGCAGGTGTCGCTCCGGGTCGAGGCGCGGCTGCCAGCGGGTGACCACACCCTCGAGGAGGTCGCGCGGCACGACCGGCTCGAGGCGCAGGTCGTAGCGGCCGCCGGCGACGCTGGCGAAGTGCATGAGCTGGTCGACCACGCGGTTGAGCCGGTCGGCACCGATCTCGATCTCGCCGGCGAAGCGGGCCACGTCGGACGCGTCGACCGGCCGGGTGCGCAGGATCTGGGCGTAGGCCTTGATGGGGGTGAGCGGCGTGCGCAACTCGTGGCCGATGTTGGAGAGCAGCTCGGTCTTCATGCGCTCGACCTCGCGCTCGCGTCGCACGTCGCGGATCAGGAACACCGCACCTACTGACGCGGCCGCACCCTCGGCGCCGATCCCGGCATCTGTGGCGCGTAACGCGCCGGCCGACACCGCCACCGGGACCTCGAGCCCCGAACCGTGCACCACGGTGGCCGGTGCACTCCACCCGCCGTCCATCGGCTCGGTCAGGCGGGGGGTGAGGTCGCTGCCGTCGTCGCCGACGAGGCGCACGATCTGGTCGACCGGGCGACCCATCGCCTTGCGGGCCGGGATGCCGCACAGCACCTCGGCGGCGGCGTTGAAGTCGGTGATGTCCCCGCGCTCGTCGACGGCGACGAGGGCCTCGCCCATGCCGGCCACCACCGCCTCCATGCGGGTTCGCAGCACG
Source organism: Acidimicrobiales bacterium (assembly GCA_037724305.1). GTDB lineage: Bacteria > Actinomycetota > Acidimicrobiia > Acidimicrobiales > JACDCH01 > JBBJOU01. The sequence goes on along the minus strand of JBBJOU010000400.1, from coordinate 1,090 downwards.
GACTCGTCGGTGGCCGCCTGGCGCAGGTCGGCGGTCATCGTGCGCAGCGATCCGGTCATCTCGTCGAAGGCCACTGACAGCACGCCCAGCTCGTCGTCGCTGCGCAGGCCCGTCGTCACGCCGAGGTTGCCGGCCCGCACCTCGCCGACGGCCGACGTCAGGCGGCGCAGCCCGACGCCGATGCGCTCGCCCACCACCGCAGTCAGTACGAGGGCGGCAAGGGTGGCGGCGAGGGCGATCAGGAACAACAGGCGGAACAGGTCCGTGCGGGTGGCGTCGATGAACGTCGTCGGTACCGACAGCACCAGTCCCAGTACGGGCGAGCCGTCGTTGGCCTCGACCGGCGCCACGGAGTACTGGCGGCCGTCGACGATGCGGGTGGCGGCGTCGCCACCGTCAAGCACCTGCGTGGCGAGGGCGGCGATGACCGCCGGATCGCCGGACTCCCCGGCGGTGGCGATCACGCCGCTACGTCCGGCAAGGGCGTAGCTGACGCCCTCCGCATCGCTGTTGGCCTCCAACGTGGACCGCAGGACGAGGAAGGCTTCGTCGAGCGACGAAGTGACCACCGCGACGGCGGAGATGGGGGCGGTTGCACCGCGGAACTGCACCGGTTCGGCGGCGGCCGCGAACGCCCGGTCGCCGGCAGTGATGACCGACGGCAGACCCCGTCCGGAGTCCCGCACCTCCACGACCAGTTCGCTACTCGCCAGCTCCGCCTGGGCCGCGCTGTCCACGGGCGCTTCCTCGGAGTCGACGCCGGCGAGCAGAGTCCCGTCGGGGCGCACGAGCACGATCGGACCGACGTTCTCATCGATGTCGACGAGGATGTTGTCGACCAGCTGCTGCAGCTGGTCCTCCACCGCTTCACGCAGCGCAGCTTCCTGCGGGTCGCCGGCGAGGGCCAGGCGACCGAGGACGGTGTTGAGTGGTTCAGGGGCCTGCTCCAACACCTGCGCGACCAGCTTGGCGTTCGCTCGCGCCGTGTCACTCGCCTGCACCGCCAGGCTCGCCTCGGTGGTGGCCTGGGCGGCCAGGCGCCGCTTCGCCTCATCCTCGACGTTGCCGGCGAGCACAGCTGACAGGCCGA
>JBBJOU010000399.1:0-2652 GCA_037724305.1 Acidimicrobiales bacterium | reverse complement strand
CACGCTGGCGCGGCTGGTGGTGCGGTCGGCCACACCCTCGGTGCCCTCAGTCATGGTCTCCCACCCTATCCTCCAGACCCATGGCCGACCCCGAGCCGTCCACCGCCACCCGCCGACCCAGCCGGGATCTCGCCGCGCTGCCCGACCCCGAGCTCCTGCGGGCCGGCATCGCCCTGCTGCTGGCCGTCCTCCTGGCCGTGGCCGGGGCCTACGTGCTCGCCGAGTACACCTTCACCGGCCTCGCCGCCGTCGGGGTCGGCGCCCTGTTCGGCCTGGTGGTGGGCGAGGTGGTCGTCTCGGTGGGCCGGCGGCGCACCATCCCGGTGGCCCTGGCCGTGGCCGCCGTCGCCGCCGGGGGGATGGTGTGGGCCGGGTACCGCTCGAGCGGCGAGGGTCTTGAGCCCATCACCAGCGGGACCTGGGTGGCCGCCGCCAGCGCCGCCGTGCTCGCCCTGGTCCGCACCGCCGGCCTGGCCCGCCGGCGCCGGCGCAACGCAGGCACGCCGGCCTAGATCGCCCGGTCGGCGAGCACCTGGCAGTCGTCGGCGGCCAGCACCACCAGCCGGGGGCCGGTCGCGTCGTCGACGAGGAGCACCACGACGGGGCGGTCGGCGAGGAGGGCGGTCGCCCCGCCGCCGACCGCGGCGTCCGGCTCGTCGTCGGCCAAGCGGCGTACGCACCGGTCCACCTGCGCGGTGGGGCTCCCCCCCGTCCCACCGACGACCGCCGTGGTACCGGTCGTCGTGGTGTCGGCCGCCGCACCGCCGGCCCGCAACGTGGTGGTGGCCGCCGCCAGGAGCGTCTCGAGCTCGGCGAAGGCGCCGAGGTCTCCGACCGTCGCCGGTGCCGCGGCGACGACGGTGGTCGTCGGCGCCGAGTCGGCGCTCTCGGCATCGCCGCCTTCCTCCGCCTCTTCCGTGGCCCCCGCCGCCCCGCCGTTCTCCTCGGCGAGAGGGTTGGCGGCCTCGCTGTCGGCGGCACCGGTCGACTCGTCGTCGGCTTCCCGGCCGGCGTCGGCGGCAGTGGCGCTCTGCTCGTCGTCGGTGCCGGCGCCGTCGATGTTCGACAGGACGGGGATGGCGACGGCCACGGCGGCCACCACGGCGGCGGCGGTGAGCCAGCGGCGCGACAAGCCACCGGTGACCCGGGCGGGCACCGGCCTGACCGGCATGGTCGTGACCGCTCCGTCCGCCGCGCCCTCGTCCGGTTCGTGGTCGGCGGCGGCCAGCGCGGCGGCGATGGCCTGGTCGCGACGGCCGTCGCTCGACGGCGACGGCGGATCGGCCAGGCGGGCGGCGACGCGCCGATGGACCGCCACCCGCTCGGCGAGCGCCGCCTCGTCGCCCCGCGCCTGCTCGTCGGCGGTGGCCGTGCCGTCGACGATGGCGGTGGCCAGTTCGTCGAGCGGGTCGGCTCCCGGGTCGTGGCGGTCGGTGGCGGGTTCGTCGGTCATGCGGGCTCGGTTGGACGTCGGGGGGCGGTGCCGGGTTCCCCGAGGGTACGAGCGAGGTGGGCGCGGCCCCGGGCGATGCGCGACCGGACCGTCCCCGGGGGGATGGCGAGCACGTCGGCGATCTCGGCGTAGTCCAGCTGACAGAGGTCGCGCAGCACCACCGGCGCCCGGAACTCGGTGGGAAGTGCGGCCAGGGCGCGGTCGAGGGCGCTGCGGTCGGCCACCGCGGTGGCCAGGTCGGGGCCGGTCGTGCCCGGACGGGGGGCGTGCTCGACCTCGGGGAGGCCGGGCTCGGGCCGTCGCCGCCGTCGCCGCAGCTCGTCGAGGCAGGCGTTGGTGGCGACCCGGTAGGTCCAGGTGGTGAAGGCGGCCCGCCCGTCGAAGTGGCGAAGCCCGCGCACGATGGCGATGAGCGCCTCCTGGGTGGCGTCGGCGGCGTCAGCGTCGTTGCCCGTGAGGCGCCGGCACAGCGCGTGGACGCGGTCGTGGTGGCGGCGCAACAGGGCGTCGAGCGCGACGCGGTCGCCACCCTGGGCGGCGGCCACGAGCGTGCGGTCGTCCACGTCGGCCCCGATGCGACGACCGTAGCGGCACGCCGGCACTGTCATTCAGGTGACGGCGAGCTCACCGATCTGCACGCGGAAGCTTCCATCGTCCTCGGCGGTGAGCAGGGTGACGAGAAGGAGCACCGCCCCGCCCTCGGCGCCGTCGAGGGGGAAGGTGGAGGGGCCGGCGGCGAGGTCGGTCTCGGCGACGACGGGCTCTCCCCACGCCGCCAGGTCGCCGACCGGGGCGTCGGCCACGTAGACCTCGAGCGACCATCCGGCGGACGGCCCGTCGATGGTGACGGTGCCGATGCCGGCCACCCGGTCCAGCTCGACCACCAGGCCCACCCCCTCTTTGTCGATGCCGCCGAAGTCGGCGCTGGAGTAGCCCTCGGTCTGCCAGGTGGTGGCGGGGTCGCCGTCGTTGGCGTTGGCGACGAGGTCTTCGCGTTCGTTGAGGTCGCCCGGCGGAGGGTCGAACGAGGAGATGGCGGCGATGCCGAGGGCGGTGCCGTCCTCGCTCGCCTCGGCCGGGCTGGACGGCGGTTGGCCGCCACCGCCGGCGCCGTCGTCGCCGGTGCCGGTGCCGGTGCCGGTGCCGGTGCCGACGACCAACGCGCCGATCACGCCGAGCGCCGCCGCCAGCACGGCGGC
>JBBJOU010000398.1:0-2653 GCA_037724305.1 Acidimicrobiales bacterium | reverse complement strand
AGCGGCCGTCGGTCAACGTCATCACCGGCCTCATCAAGGCCAACGTGCCGGCCCGCCTGGCCTTCGCCGTCTCCTCGGCCACCGACAGCCGGGTCATCCTCGACCAGCAGGGCGCCGAGAAGCTGGTGGGCAAGGGCGACATGCTCCTCCTCGAAGGGGGCAGCAGCACGGCCCGGCGGGTCCAGGGCTGCTGGGTGACCGAGGACGAGGTGCGCGCCGTCGTCGCCCAGTGGCGCCGCCAGACCCCCGAGCTCAGCTACGACGACGGCGCCGTCCAGGGCGCCGACGAGACCGGTGCCACCCCGGGTGGCGCACCGACCGGCGGAAGCACCGGCGCCGGTGACGACGACGACCTGCTGTGGCAGTCGACCGAGCTGGTGGTCCGCAGCCAGCTCGGCTCGACGTCGATGTTGCAGCGCAAGCTCAAGGTCGGCTTCGCCCGCGCCGGGCGGCTGATGGACCTGCTCGAGCAGCGCGGCGTCGTCGGCCCCTCCGAGGGCTCCAAGGCGCGAGCGGTACTCATGACCGTCGAGGAGCTCGACGAGCTCCACGGCGGCGGCGAATCCCCGGCCTGACGCGCTCGTTCTTTGTGGTCTCGACCACCGTGACGGGGGTCAGGATGACAAAGAACAGTAGTGTCGGGAGCCGCATGGGGCGCCGCACCTACTGGATCGAGACGCTCGGCTGCCCGAAGAACCAGGTCGACTCCGACAAGCTCGCGGGGGCCCTCCTGGCCGACGGCATGGACCGGGCCGACGCCGCCGACGAGGCCGACCTCGTCGTGGTCAACACGTGCGCGTTCATCGAGGATGCCCGGGTCGAGTCGGTCGACACCGTGCTCGCCCTGGCCGACGACCGGCGCCCCGGCGCCCGCCTGGTGGTGACCGGTTGCCTGGCCGAGCGCTACGGCGACGAGCTGGCCGACGCCGTGGGCGAGGCCGGTGTCGTCGGGGCCGAGGTGGCCGGCTTCGCCTCCAGCGTGGCGGTGACCCTCGGTCGTCGGTCGGCCGCGGGCGCGGTCGCCCCCGATCTCGACCTGCTCCACCTGCCGCGGCCGGCGCCCAGCGCCCCGTGGGCCTACGTCAAGGTGGCCGAGGGCTGCGACCGGGCCTGCGGGTTCTGCGCCATCCCCAGCTTCCGCGGCCCGCAGCGCAGCCGCACCGTCGCCTCGGTGCTCGCCGAGGTCGACGAGCTGGTCGCCTTCGGGACGCGCGAGGTCGTGCTCGTGGCCCAGGACCTCGCCAGCTTCGGGCGCGACCAGGGAGTGGGGGAGCGGCGCATCGCCGAGCTGGTGACGGCGGCGACCGCCCGGGTCGAGCGCCTGCGGCTGTTGTACCTCTACCCGTCCGACCTCACCGACGCACTGGTCGAGGCGGTGCTGGCCACCGGCCTGCCCTACTTCGACCTGTCGCTCCAGCACGTCAGCCGGCCGCTGCTGCGCCGGATGCGGCGGTGGGGCGACGGCGAGCGCTTCCTCGCCCGCATCGAAGGAATTCGCCAGGCCGAGCCGGACGCCGCGTTCCGCTCGAACTTCATCGTCGGCTACCCGGGCGAGACCGAGGACGACCACGACGCCCTCCTCGCCTTCGTCGCCGCCGCCCAGCTCGACTGGTGCGGCTTCTTCGCCTACTCAGCCGAGGAGGGCACTTACGCCGTCGGCCTCGACGGCGCCGTCGCCCCCGAGCTCATGGCCGAGCGCCTGGCCGAGCTGCGCGAGCGTCAGGACGCCATCACCGCGTCCCGCCGCGACCTACTCATCGGCCGCCCGATCGAGGTGCTCGTCGACGAGCCGGGCGTGGGCCGCACCCACCGGGAGGCGCCCGAGATCGACGGCGTCGTGACCGTCCCCGCCCACCTCGCGCCCGGCACCACCCACCGCCTCGTCGTCACCGGCGCCCTCGGGCCCGATCTCACGGCCGAGGTCCCCGCAGAGGCCTTGGCGAGGTGCGGGTCGGCGCCGTGAGCGTGGTCCGGGAGAAGTGGTTCGGGCCCTCCGCCCTGCTCACCCCTGCCAACGGGGTGACCATCGGCCGCCTCGCCCTATCGCCGCTCCTGCTCTTGGTGGTCCTCGACAGCGGCGACTCGTGGCCGGCGCTGGCGATGTGGACGGTGCTGGCCGGCACCGACGGCGTCGACGGCTACCTCGCCCGCCGCCACGGCACCACCCGCTCCGGTGCCTTCCTCGACCCCCTCGCCGACAAGGTCCTGGTGCTCGGCGCCATGTGGGCGCTGGTCGCCGTCGGTCGCTGGTGGTTCGTACCGGTCGCCCTCATCACTCTGCGCGAGCTCGGCATCCAGGCGTTCCGTTCATACTGGGGCCGGCGCGGCCTCGCCGTGCCCGCCACCGCCTGGGCCAAGGTGAAGACCGTCGTCCAGGCCGTCGCCGTCGGCATCGCCCTCTGCCCCGCCCTCGCGGACCTCCCTCGGGTCGCCGACACCGTCCTGTGGACTGCCGTCGCCCTCACCCTGGTCACCGGCCTCCAGTACGTCCGCGCCGGCAGCCGCTCCACCCGGCTCACCGGCTCCCTGCGCTGACGGCGCAGCCCGGCGGCACGCCAGTGCACCAAGATGGGCGCCGGCCCCCGTAGCTCAGCCGGACAGAGCAGCGGACTTCTAATCCGACGGCCGCAGGTTCGAATCCTGCCGGGGGCGC
>JBBJOU010000397.1:0-2657 GCA_037724305.1 Acidimicrobiales bacterium | reverse complement strand
AACACCATCTCCTGCGCGCCCTCGGACGTCTGCACGGTGCTCATGGCTGGTTCTCCACGCCCTTGAACTGCACCGGGATGGCGCCGATGCCGTAGTCCTTGCGCAACGGGTGCCCGTCCCAGTCCTCCGGCATGAGGATCCGGGTGAGGTCGGGGTGGCCGGCGAAGGCGATGCCGAACATGTCGAACACCTCGCGCTCGGGCGCCTCGGTCCCCGGGTGCACCTCGAACATCGTCGGCACCACCGCGTCGTGCTCCGGCACCTGGACCCGGATGCGCAGCCGGGTGCGGTCCCGGTGGTTGATGAGCAGGTACACGACCTCGAAGCGCTCCGGCCCGGCGCCGACGGGAAGCGCACGGGGGGCGCCGTAGCCGAGGTAGTCGACGCCGCAGACGTCGAGGCACATCCAGTACCCCTCGTCGTCGCGCAGCGTGCGGACCAGGTCGACGACCTCGTGGCGAGAGGGGTGGAGGACCACATCGCCTCGGGACTCGGTGACGAGGGCGCCGTGGCGGCGCTCGGGCTCGGGCTCGACCTCGGGCGCGGCGGGGTTCTCGTCGACCGTGGCATCCGCCATCAGCGACCTCCACTGACGGTCACAGGGGTGGGGCCGGCGGTCTGGCCGTCACGCTGGTCGACGACCAGGCCGGCGCCGCCCCCGGTGGTGGCCCGCCGGCGGGTGATCTCGCCGGCGCCGATGAGGCCGTGCAGCGTGATGATGGCGTGCTGCAGGGTCTCGGGCCCGGGCGGGCAGCCGGGGGCGTACACGTCGACGGGGACGATCTGGTCGACGCCCTGCACGATGGCGTAGTTGTTGAACATGCCGCCGCTGGAGGCGCACACGCCCATGGAGATGACCCACTTCGGTTCGGGCATCTGGTCGTAGATCTGGCGCAGCACCGGCGCCATCTTCTGGCTCACCCGGCCGGCCACGATCATGAGGTCGGCCTGGCGCGGTGAGGCCCGGAACACCTCCATGCCGAAGCGGGCGAGGTCGTAGTGGGCGCCGCCGGCCGCCATCATCTCGATGGCGCAACAGGCCAGGCCGAAGGAGGCCGGGAAGATGCTCTTCTGGCGGGCCCACTTGACGAGGCCCTCGATGGGGGCGGTGAGCACGTTGTGGTCGAGGCCGGCCAGACCCTTGTCGACCTTCCAACCGGTGGTGGCGGCGGAACCGGGGCGGCTCATCAGGCCGCCTCGGCCGGCTCCGGTTGGCGGCCGTCGAGGCCGACGCGACGGATGGTGGTGCGAGTGGTGCGCTCGGCGCTGATCATGCCGTCGCGCTCAGCACCGGCGACGCGGATGCGCTGCACCGGGCCCCAGTCGAGGGCGCCCTTGGCGATGACGTAGTTCAGCGACTCGAAGGCGCTGAGGGAGAAGATGAGGATGGCCCAGAACCCGAAGCCTCCCAGCTGGGGGGCGATGGTGGCGTAGGGGTAGAGGAAGACGATCTCGATGTCGAAGATCACGAAGATCATGGCGACGAGGTAGAAGCGCACCGGGAAGCGCTCGGGCGGGGCCTTGCGGGGCACGATGCCGCACTCGTACGGCGCGTACTTGGCGGCGGTGGGCAGCGTGGTGGCCAGCAGCTTCGACACCATCGCCCCGCCGAGGGTGAACGCCAGGGCCAACACCAGCAGCACCAGCAGGGGCAGGTAGTCGGCCACGGGCGAGTCCTCGCGCTACGCCCGGGCGGGGATCGCCCGGTGCTGGGCCACCACCTTGTCACGCCGGTGCAGGGCGCTGCACGAGAGCCCGAAGAACAGGCCGGCCACGAGCGTGAAGGCGAACGACGGCAGCCGGTTCGACCCCAGGTCTCGCTGCATGACGACCGAGATGATCTGCGCCTCGGTGTCCGCCGTCGCCGGCGGTGGCGCCTCCCCCGGTACCTCCTCGACGGGCTGCACGGCCTGGACCTGCACGACGGCGTAGTGGGCCGGGTGCGAGAGCTGCAGCGACGATCCGATCTTGGAGCTGATGCGCTCGAGGACGCTGCCCCCCTCGCGCCGGTCCTTGCCCCCGATGTCGTAGGCGTCGAGCACCACGTACTCGCCGGGCTCAGCGAAGATGCCGGCCCCGTCGGGGCCGAGGGCCTCATCCGCCGTGGACACCGCGTCGCCCCGCTGGCTGTCGGAACTGGAGAGCAGGCGCCAACCGTCCAGGGTCTCCTCGAGGCCGATGTCCTCGTCGATGTCCGGTTGTGCCTCCAGGACCTGCCCCCGCTGGACGCGCTCGACGAGGGCGTCGCGCTCCTCCTCGATCTCGTCGTCGGTGAGCGGCTCGTCCTCGGTGGACTCCGGCGGAGGCACCACCAGGAGCTGCAGGTCCTCGGGCAGCTCCTCGTAGAGCTCCTGGGCGGTCGGGACCTCGTCGAGGGCGGCGAGGGGCCGAGCCTCGAGCAGGGCGGCATCGGTCAGGTCGCCGTAGTTGATCTCCTCGACCTGCCAGGTGGCGGGTCGGCCGATGAGTCCGACGTTGCCGTAGATCGTCCAGACGCCGCCCAGCAGGAACGACCACCCGGAGGCGGCGGCGATGACGATGAGCAGGCCCGAGCGCATCCCGGTGTTGGTGGACACCACGAGCCACACCGAGCCGAGCAGGAAGGTGATGCCCACCAGCACGCCGAGGATGTTGCGGATCTCGGGATCCCAGGCGAT
>JBBJOU010000396.1:0-2663 GCA_037724305.1 Acidimicrobiales bacterium | reverse complement strand
GAGCTCGACGCCCAGGACGGAGCCGACCTGCGTCGGCTCTACGCGCACGACGACTGAGTGCGGCGGGACGGGACCGTCCGCCGGCCTTCGAACCAGAGGCGCCTGACGATCAGCGGTCCAAGCGGGTCACGTCGGCGATCGTGACGACCGCACCGGGCTCTTCCGACGCCATCACCGTCGCCTGGGGGGCCATGACGGTGCCGCCCTGGACCGTGAACCGTGCGAGGCCGTCGGCGTCGAAGATCGGCGACGTCGTCCACTGGGAGAAGTCGATGTCGGTGAGGAGCGCGACGCCCCTTCCCTGCACGTGGGAGGGGAGGCCCCGCCCCAGCGGCGCCCACAGGTCGTGCGACCGCGGGGCGTTGATGACGATCGGGAACGCCTCGACCACGCCCGTCTGGTTCGGTTGCACCCGGAAGCTCCGTTTGGCCGACAGCACCACCGGTCGCTCCACGGTGGTGCTGGCCGACTTGAGATCAAACCCCGCGTCAGTGGCGCCGTCGACGAGGCAGTCGACGAACGTCACGTCGTAGTCGAGCTCCTCGGTGGTGAAACCGTCGCCCTGGAGGTAGCCGTCGGAGCGGTCGAACAGGTTTCGCACCTGGACGTTCACGACCGTGATGTCGTGGTTCGGAGGGGTGTTGGGATCGCCGTGCATCGCGATGCCGATGGTGCTGGAGCCCGGTTCCGCCTGCTGGCCCTCGCTATCGGCGACGACGTCCACGATCCGCACCGCCGAGGACCCGCCGCGCAGTCGGACCACGCCCTGGGAGAAGCCGTTCACCGTCCAGCGGCTGACGGTCAGCCCGGTGACGCGCCCACTGTCGAGCACGTTCAGGACGCGACCCACGTTGCGGGCGGCGAGGTCGACGATTTCGAGATCGGTCACCGGCTCGGCGACCTCGATCGCCACCCCGACGTCGACCGCTCCGAGGTGGGCGATCCGGAGGTGGTCGGCGCCGGCGCCGAGCGACAATGCCACCGAACCCGACTGTCCTGGGTCGACCACGGCGTAGGGCCGTCCGGCCATCACCGCCAACCCCGGGACCGGTTGCGCCCGATCGCCGTGCACGCTCGCCACGGCCGGTGCGCCCGTCGAGCGACTCACGCCGCGAATGGTCACCGGCGCCCCCGGCGCACCGCCGTGGCGCAGCACGACCTCGGGGGTGCCAGGCAGTGGGTCGTCGGCGGCCACGAGGACCTCGCCTCCCGGTCCGACCGCTTCGATCATCAGGTCCAGGTCCCGCCAGGAGGCTGCGTGCTTCCAGCTCCGGCCCGAGCCGTTGCCGCTCGCCTCGGCGCGCACATAGCGCACCGCCGCGTCAGGGGGCCGAGGCGCCGCCGAGGCCGGCGCCACGGCGAGGAGGGCGGCGACGACGCAGAGGACGAAGACCGAGATGAGTCGACCGAGGTTCCGCATCCTTGCGTGGTCGGCGCCGCCGCGTACGGCTTGAGGGCGGAGGTGCACGCCGCTCGTTCGTCCAGAATTCGTCTCGCGTCGACTGTCCGATACGAGGCACACGCGCCCGCCGGAGCTGAGGATGAGGTTGGTCTCCGCCGCCGCCCCGTCCCGCAGGCCGCCTTCCGACGTCGTGAAGCTGGCGGCGCCGCTGCTCGGACGGGCAAGGTGTCGCGGTGACCCAACCCGTCGCTCTCGTCACCGGCGCCACCGGGTTCATCGGCGGTCGGCTCGTCACCGCCCTGGTCGACGACGGCTGGAGGGTCCGGGCCTGCGGGCGCCGCCCCCGGCCCGACGACCTCCCGCCGGGCGCCGACTACACCGCGGTCGACCTGGCCGGTGACGACGATCTGACTGGTCTGTACGACGGGGTCACCCACCTGTTCCACCTGGCCGGCGCCTCCAGTTCCGCGGCCGACGAGGACGAGATGGAGCGCGCCAACGTGCTCGCCACCAGCAGGTTGCTGGCCGCGGCCCCGGGGCGGTTGCAGCGGGTCGTGCACATGAGCTCGTCGTCGGTCTACGGCGAGCAGGAGCAGCTTCCCCTCCCGGTGCGCGAAGACGTCGAGCCCGCCCCCAGCCGGGCCTACGGCCAGGCCAAGTGGCGCACGGAGCAGGTCGTGCGGGAGGCGGGGCAAACCGGGCTCCCGGTCGTCGTCCTCCGGCCGGTGACGGTGTACGGCCCGGGCAACGTGAAGCTGCTGGCCAGCGCCGTCCTGGACGTGGCCATCGAGGCCTACGGCGGCGTCCGGACGGTTCCCGTACCGGCGGAACCGATCGAGCAGCGACTGGTGCACATCGACGACCTCCTCCGCGCCACCGTGCACGTCGCCCGGGCCGAGGGCGTCGTCGGCCGCACCTTCAACGTGGTGCACGACCACTACCCGACGAGCCACGAGATCGCCCACATCCTCGCTGGATGCTTCGACGTCGAGGTCGAGCTCACCGACGACCCCGACTCCGGCCCGGGCTACGAGGACCGCCGGCGAGCGCACGCGGCGATGGCCGGCGCCGGCATGGCCACCCCGATCCTGCTCACCAAGGAACGGTTCCGCTTCATGCGCAAGGCCAACCGCAACAACCGCCTGAGCATCGACGCCCTGCTGGCGACCGGATTCGAGTTCGAGCAGACCGACCTGGCCGCCGGCATCGAGGCCACGATCGCCTGGTACCGCAGCCACCGTTGGATCCTCTGACTGGCGGA
>JBBJOU010000395.1:0-2677 GCA_037724305.1 Acidimicrobiales bacterium | reverse complement strand
GGCAACTTCTACAGCCCGGTGCCGCCGGCGGCCGAGCTGCTGACCGGGTCGGAGCGGGCCCGGGTCTGGCCCGTCGAGATGGCCGACCCGCCCGGGCTCGACGTCCGGGCCAGGGCCCAGCTGGCGCTGCTCGACCGGCTCGGCGCGCACCGGTGGCCGTTCTCGGCCGGACCCCACCCGCGCTACGACCCGGGCAACGACCAGTTCCCCCTCCAGGACGCGGCCCTGCTCCGGGCCCTACTGCTGGAGCTCCGGCCCCGGCGCATGGTCGAGGTGGGCTGCGGCTGGTCGACCACGGTCGCCGCCCGGGCCATCGCCGACGGCGACGTGGGCACCGAGCTGACCTGCGTGGAGCCGTACCCCCGGGACTTCCTGGCCTCCATCGCGCAGGTGTCCACGCTGCGGGTCGAGCGGGTCGAGCACACGCCGATGGCGGTCTTCACCGCCCTGGAGGCGGGCGACGTGCTGTTCGTCGACTCCTCCCACGTGGCCAAGACGGGGAGCGACGTCGTCCACCTCGTGCTCCAGGTGCTGCCCCGCCTGGCCGACGGCGTGGTGGTCCACGTCCACGACGTCTTCTGGCCCGACGACTACCCGCAGGGCTGGGTCCGGGCCGGATTCGGCTGGAACGAGCAGTACCTGCTCCAGGCCTACCTGGCCGGCCACGCCCGAGCCCACGTCCTGGCCCTGAACCACTGGCTGGCCCGCCGCCACCCCGACGCGGTGGAGGCCGCCCTCGGACCCGTCGGCCTCGACGGCAGCTCCGTCTGGTTCACCGTCGGCCCCGATCCCCTCGCCGTCTGACCCCCTCCCTCGAGAGTCAGGGGAGGGTGCGGTCGGGGGGGCGAGGTTCGGTCATCCCGGCCGCGACGTGGGCGTGCCAGGCCTCCATGACGTCGACCAGGTGCTCGACGTCCATGGCCTCTGCGGTCCGCCGGCCGGCCGCCGCCAACGCGGCCCGCCGGTCGGAGTCAGCGGCCAGCGCGGTCACGACGCGGGCCAGGTCGGCCGGGTCGCCGGGACGGAACAAGACGCAGTTGGCCCCGTCGACCAGGAACTCGGCCGAGCCGCCCACGCCCGTGGCCACCACCGGCGTCCCGCACGCCATGGCCTCGATGGGCACCAGGCCGAAGGGCTCGGCCCACTCGCTGGGGAAGACGAACAGGTCGCCGGCGGCGTAGGCGGCGGCCATCTCGTGGCGCTCCTTGGCTCCCACCTCGACCCGGTCCCCCACCCCCAGCTCGACGGCGATGGCCTTCAGACGGCGCTGCTCGGCTTCGCCGCCCCGGCCCCACAGGGCCAAGGTGACGTCGTCGGGCAGGAGGGCCAGGGCCCGGATGACCGTCTCGAACCCCTTGCGAGGGTCGAACCGACCGGTGGCGACCAGCCTCCCACCCCACGGCCTCTCAGCCGTCTCCGTCGTCGCCGGGTAGACGCTTCGGTCGATGCCGCTGTAGACGACGGCGTGGTCGGCGAAGCCCAAGCGCGACCGCGGCTCGGTCCGGCGGCGTAGGTCGTCGGTGACCCAGAGGGCGGGTCCGGCCGACCCGACGTCGCGCAGAACCGTCGGCACCCCCGTCAGCCGTCGCACCAGACGCCCGGCCGCCCGCCGCAGCGCGGTGTCGGCGAAGGGCCGGGCCCACGGGTCGAGCGTCAGCAGGTAGGCCGGCCACTCGTCGCAGACGGCGAAGACGAGGGGGATGCCCCGCTCGGCCAGCGTCGTGAGCAGGCCCGACGACAGGGCAGCCATGTGCCAGACGGAGACGACGTCGGGGCGGACCCGGTCGAGGGCGGCGACGAGCCGCTCCTGGTTGTGGCGCTCGATCGAGAGCCGGCCCCGCCAGCCGGGCACGACCAGGTCCTCGCCGTCGTGGTACAGCCGCAGCGTCCGCTCCACGACCGCCTCGTGCTGGGTCGTCTCGGCTGCCGTCGGGAGCCGCTGGTCGCTGCACAGCACGGCGACGTCATGGCCCCGCTCCGCGAACCGGGTCATGACGTCGAAGCACGACAGCTCGTACCCGCCGTAGTGGTGGGGTGGGTACCAGTTGGTGACGGCGAGGACCCGCACCCGTCGGCTCAGCCCTCGGCGTCGACGGCGAGCATCTCGGGGGGCAGGATGCCGCCGATCGGGTGGGGCGGACCGGCCGTCGACCAGAAGTCGGCGGTGCGGTCGAGGAAGATCGACGTCGTCCAGGCGTAGCGGGCGATGGGGCCGAGCCCGTGGAAGTCGACCTCGACGAGCCCGGCGGCGCGCAGCAGGGCGTGGCTGTGGGGGAACCAGTCGGCGTTGTCGAGGATGATCATCCCCCCGGGGGCCAAGTGCTCCAGGGCGACGCGGGCGCTCGGCTTCCGCCACAGCCCGTCGACCACGATCACATCGAAGGAGCCGTGGTCGGTGATCTCGGTCAGGTAGGCGTCCTGGTCGCCGCACAGGACCAACCGGGCGTTGCCGGCGATGCGCGGCACCAGCTGGTGGTACCACTCGGGGTCGGTCTCGACCGACACCACCTCGGCGGCCCTCGCCTGCCAGAACAGCGTCGAGTTGCCGGCCCCGAACTCGAACACCCGGCGGCCCGACAGGTCGAGGCCCTGCAGGTACTCGATGGCCGAGAACGTGTACCACGGCACCGGCTCGCCCTTGCCCTGGACGGGGGCACCCAGGCGCAGCGAGCGGGCG
>JBBJOU010000394.1:0-2681 GCA_037724305.1 Acidimicrobiales bacterium | reverse complement strand
TACGGTGCGGGCGATGATCGTGAGCACGAGCGCGGGGAAGGTCGAGGGCGTCGAACGCGGCGGGGTGGTGCGGTTCCGGGGGATCCCGTACGCCGCCCCGCCGGTCGGGCGGCGGCGGTTCCGCCCCCCGGCGCCGGTCGAGCCGTGGTCCGGCGTACGCGACGCCAGCGCCTTCGGCGCCATGGCCCCGCAGCGGGTGGGGCCGCTCGAGTCGGTGCTCGGGGCCGACGCGATGGCCATGGACGAGGACTGCCTGACCCTCAACGTCGTCACCCCGGGCAGCCACGACGCCGGCCGGCCGGTCATGGTGTGGATTCACGGCGGCGGCTTCACTACCGGCGCCAACGCGATCCCGTGGTACGGCGGCAGCCGCCTGGCGACCAAGGGCGACGTCGTCGTCGTCGCCGTGAACTACCGCCTCGGTGTGCTCGGCTTCACCCACCTCGCCGATGCCCTCGGCGACGACCTCGCCGGCGCCGGCAACCTCGGCATCGCCGACCAGGTGGCTGCGCTGCGCTGGGTGCGTGACGAGATCGCCGCGTTCGGGGGCGACCCCGATCGCGTGACCGTGTTCGGTGAGTCGGCGGGGGCGATGAGCGTCACCACCCTCTTGGCCACACCGGCGGCGGCCGGACTGTTCCGCCGCGCCATCGCCCAGAGTGGTGCCGGGCACAACGTCCACGAGGTCGACGAGGCCGTCGCCGTGCGCGACGCGGTGGTGGCCGAGCTCGGCGCCTCGTCGCCCGAGGTGCTGCTCGACGCCGCGGTCGAGGACCTGCTCGTGGCGCAGACGACGGTGGCGGTACGGGCCTTCGCCGGCGACTTCATCGGCCAGGCACCGGCCCGCGGGAGTGGCATCCTCGGCGGCTCGGCCCTCGCCCTCCCCTTCCAGCCGGTCGTCGACGGTGGGGCGCTCCCCGCCCGCCCCCTCGATGCCATCGGCGCCGGCGCCGCCGCTGACGTGGCCCTGATCGCCGGCACCAACGCCGACGAGTTCACCCTCTTCAGCTCGCTCATCGGCGACGGCTCGCTCAGCGACGCCGACCTGCTGGCCCGGGTGACCAAGGCCATGGGCGCCGCCGACGACGAGGCCCACGTCGTCGTCGCCACCTACCGCGCCGCCCGGCCCGACGCCACCGCCGACGATTTGTGGGTGGCCTTCGCCACCGACTGGGTGTTCCGCATCCCCTGCCTGCGCCTGCTCGACGCCCAGGCCGCCCACCAGGCCGACACCTGGGGCTACCGCTTCTCGTGGCCGTCGACGTCGTTCGGCGGCCGCCTGCGCGCCGGCCACGCGGTCGAGATCCCCTTCGTGTTCGACATCGTCGACCACCCCGCCAACGCGCTGGTCCTCGGTCACGTCGACGACGGGGCCCGCATGGTGGCCGCCGCCATGAGCTCGGCCTGGCTGGCCTTCGCCCACGACGGCGACCCGTCGGGAACCACCTCCGACGGCACCGGTCCCGCCATCGCACCCACGCCCACCTGGCCTCGCTGGGACCCCGAGCGCCGGGCCGTGCTGGACCTCGACGACCCCCTGACGGTCGTCGACGACCCCGCCGCCGACGAGCGCGCCCTCTGGGTGGACCGCTTGTAGGAACGGTCCCACGAGGGCGTTGGCGCCGGCGTCCTATGGCGCGTCCGCGCCTCGCGCCGATCCCTCGTCCGGCTTGCGCAGCGCGCCGAGCACACCGGCGGCGCCGACGGCGGCACCGGCGACCAGCACGATCAGCAGGACCGCCTTGCGGGGGCCTCGCAGCACGGGGTCATCACGCAGCCACCACACGTCGAGGCGTGGTGGCGGGGGGAAGCCGGGCGGCACGGGGTACGGCGGGTCGCCGCGCGCCGCTCGGGCCAGGGCTCGCGCGCTGGTGACGATCGCCGAGTCGTCGACGGCGAAGGCGTCGTAGGACGTGCCTGCGGCCCGCGCCGCAGGGATGGCGCTCACGGAGACCCCGACGAGCTGGACGCCGACCCCGAGGACCACCACGGCGGCGGCGCCGGCGGTCGCCAGCCGGCGCCCGCGGACGAGCTCGAGTCCGGCGCCGAGGGGCAGGAGCAGCAGGCCGAGGACGGGCACCACGAAGCGGGGCCCGAAGGCCTCGTCCCCCTCCCAGTTGGCGAGCCCGGCGTGGAACACCAACCACGGCACGGCGGCGCCGACCGCCACCCCGACCGCCAGCGGCCGGCGGCGCCACACCCGCCGCCACCCCAGGGCGGCGAGGGCCAGGGGCGGAGCAAAGAGCACCAACGCCTTGCCCGGGCTCACCGACCAGCCGGACAGTCCGGTGGCGATGTCACCGGTGAAAAGAGTGTTGGGGTCGCCGCCGTGACCGGAGTCGAAGGGCCCGGTGAAGCGGAGGTCGTTGTACCAGCCGGTGACGGCGAGGGCGAGGAGCACGGGGACCACCCACGCGGTCGCATCGGCCAGCACCGAGCGCGCCGACGCCGGCCCGGCGTGGCGCCGGCCGACGGCGAGGGCGCCGAGGCCGAAGGCCGGGAGGACGAGGGCGGCATCGACGCGCAGCAACAGCGCGACGCCGAGCGCCGCCCCCGATGCGACCAACCACCACCGCCGGCGCCGAGCCCGGTTCTGTGGGGCGGGGGCCCCTTCCCCGACGCCCTGCTGTGGGGCGGGGGCCCCTTCCCCGACGCCCTGCTGTGGGGCGGGGGCCCCTTCC
>JBBJOU010000393.1:0-2692 GCA_037724305.1 Acidimicrobiales bacterium | reverse complement strand
CGGGGTGCACGGCGCCACCCGTCGGGGTGGTCGGGTGCGCCCCGAAGTGGCGGCGTGGCGAACCGGGGTGCGCGGTGCCACCCGGGAAGGCGGTCGGTGACGCCTCGGTGCCTAGCGGCGACCCGGGGTCGGGCGGGCCCAGTCGGCGCCGGCGAGGACCCGCCAGAAGTGGGCGCCGACGGTGGCCACCACGAAAAGCGCGGCGAAGGTGACGGGCAGGACCGGCAGCGAGTCGTTCGTCGGGAGGCCGAGGGACCCGGCGGCCTCGGCGCCCTCGGTGGAGGGCTGGGGGGGCAGGGTCGGTTCGGCGGGTGCACCGGGGGCGGGCGCCGGCGCCGGCGCGCCCGTCGGGGGTGCGCCGGCCGGCGGGGGGGAGGGCGGGAGGGGCGGGGCGCCGGCGCCGGGAACGGCGACGATGGGTGCGCCACCCGGGGCGACGGGGGTGGTGCCGCTCGGGCTGGGCGAGGTGGGGGTGAGTCCCTGCACCGCCGCGGCGAGGTCGACCACGCCGGCGCCGAAGGTGGTGTCGGGGCCGGGGGCGCCGAGGTCGGCGGCGGTGCTGAGCAGGCGGTCGATGGCCTGTTCGGGGTCGAGGGTGGTCCCGCCGGGGCCGGCCCCCGGCGGGCGGAGGACGGGAAGGGCCCCGGACACGGGGGGGGCCGCCCTCGAGGTCCCCGACAGGCAGGCGTAGGCGCCGGGGATCTGGCCCGGGACGTGGTAGGTGGACAGGATTCCCTCGGGCAGCGGCGCCGACTGGCAGGACTCGGCGTCGTCCGCGGCGCCGCCGGGGGCGGTGAGCGCCCACCGGGCGCCACCCACCGCGGCGGCGTAGGCGGGCCGGCCGTCGTCGACGCCGATGGCGGTGACCACCACCGCGGGCAGGTCGGTCAGCACGCCGGGCTGGAGGAGGTCGTTGCCGGCCACCAGCACCGGGATCGACCCCTGCTCCCAGGCGTAGCGGACGGCGTCGAGGAACTCCGCGCTGGGGGCGACCCCGGCCCCCCCGGCGCCGGCGACGTTGCCGAGGGAGAGGTTGATGACGGTGGCGTCGTTGTCGGCCGCCCACCGGATGCCGTCGGCGACGTCGCTCTCGGTGCCCTGGGCCTCACAGTCGGGGACGGTCCCGCCGCCGGGCGGGGCGCAGGCGTTGCTCAGCACCTTCACGGCGAGCAGCGTCGCTCCGGGAGCCACCCCGGCGACGCCCTGGCCGTTACCGGTGATGGCGGCGGCGATGCCGGCGACGTGGGTGCCGTGGCCCGCATCGTCGGCCCAGTTGCCGTCGACGCAGCCGCCGGGGACGTCGTGGCCGACGCAGTTGGCCCCACCCTGGACCTTGCCCTGCAGGTCCGGGTGGCCGGCGTCGATGCCGGAGTCGACGACGGCGATGGTGGTGCCGACACCGGTGGCGACGCTCCACGCACCGGGGGCACCGATGCGGGCGAGGCCCCACTGGCGGGGCAGGCCGGGATCGTTGGCGGCCAGACCCTGGGCGGACTGAGTGGCCGGTGACGCGATTGCCGCCGCCGCCGGAGCCGCTGTCGCCGAGAGCGGCTGACGGGCGAGGGCCGGCGCCGCCCCGCTCGCCGCCAGGACGCCGAGCGCGCCGGCGAGGAGCACGGCAGCACGGCGGGGACGGACCACGACACCATCCTGTCAGCGCATGGGCCGTTTCGTCGTGCGGCGGGCGGTTTACCCCCTGGTCCGCCCGGCGCTCAGAGCCGCCGGAGCACGGTCACCACCCGGCCGAAGACGGTGACGTCGTCGGCGTCGAGCTCGATGGGGTCCATGGTGGGGTTGGACGGGACGAGGATGACCTTGGGCCCGCGACGGGTGAAGGTCTTCACCGTGGCCTCCTCGCCGGGGATGCCGGCCACGACGATCTCGCCCTTCTCGGCCGTGGCCTGGGCCCGCGCCACCACGAAGTCGCCGTCGAGGATGCCGGCGTCGATCATGGAGTCCCCGCGGACCCGCAGCATGAACAGGTCACCGTCGCCGCAGAAGTCGGCGGGGAGCGGCAGCAGCTCCTCGACGTTCTCCTGGGCCAGGACGTCGGTCCCGGCGGCCACGTCACCCACCAGCGGTACATGGCGCACGGGCCGGCGCTCGATGGCCATCCCCGAGTTGGGATCGAAGCGGACCTCGATGGCCCGCGGCTTGGACGGGTCGCGGCGCAGGAAGCCGAGTCGCTGCAGGGTGGCGAGGTGGGTGTGGACCGTCGACGGGCTGGTGAGCCCGACGGCCGCGCCGATCTCGCGCACCGACGGGGGATAGCCGCGGTCCCGCATGGCGGCGTCGATCACCTCGAGGATCTCTCGCTGGCGGGCGGTCAGGTGGATGTCGGTCACGGTGGCTCCAGGCTGCTCAGGCGGGGCTGGTGCCGGTTCGCCGGCGCCGGGAGCTTACCGAACGTGCGCGCGCCTGACAAACACCCGTTCGGCGAACGGGCGCGCGTGCAGGGCCTTGACCCGAACGGTCGTTCGTGGTTGGCTGGACGACGAACGGGCGTTCGTCGCCCGGCTCGCCTCCTCCCACTGTCACACCCTTCCGGAGCATCAGGACCATGGTCGCCGTCCTCACCACCTCACCCCTCCACCACCGTCTCCCCGCCGTGTCGGTGGCGGGCCGCGTCGCTGCCCGTCCCGTGCCGCTCGCCACCTACCGCCGGCGCCGGGCGGCGGGCAGCCTCCTGGTC
>JBBJOU010000392.1:0-2696 GCA_037724305.1 Acidimicrobiales bacterium | reverse complement strand
GGACCCCGCAGGAAGATGCCGTTGGCGCCGTTGTCGAAGACGTCGTTCTGGGCGATCAGGTTGCGGTTGGCGAGGTTGAACACGGCGATGCCGTCGCCCTGGCGGTGGGGCCGGTCGTGCGCCCCGTTGCGCCGGACGTCGTTGTGGCGCACGATGTTGTCGGTCGACCGGAAGAAGACGGCGATGCCGTCGAGACCGTTGTCGTACACCCGGTTCTCGGTGACCGTGTTGAAACTGGTGCCGGGTTCGAGCCGGATGCCGTCATCCTGCTGCGCGCTCGTCGGCGAGGCGGCGAGGTCGTTCTGCTCCACCAGGTTGGCGTGGATGAGGTTGCGGGTTGATCCGGCACCGAAGAGCCCGATGCCGCTGTAGATCCCGTTGCCCCGGACGGTGTTCAGCTGGATGACGTTGTCGGCCGAGTCGCTGATGGCGATCCCGTCGCCGAAGTCGGTGGCGCCCGAGCCCACGTTGTCGAGGACGTTCATGTTGTTCACCCGGTGGCCGCCGCCGCCCAGGAGGCCCACGCCGGCGTCGAAGAACTGGACGGTGCCGTTGCGGATGTGGACGTCCCGGCGGCCCTCGACCAGGATGCCGGCGCCCTCACCGGCGGCGGCGGTCCCGAACACCCGGAAGCCACCCATGGTGAGGGTGACCCCATCGGCCCCGATGACGAGCCCGGTGCCTTCGCACGGCCCGACGTCGCTGTCGAGGATGGTGTCCTCCATGATGACGTCGCCGCAGCCGACGTGGTCGGCCGCGGCCGGTCCCGCCAGGGCGGTCGGGGACAACACCAGCCCCACTACCGCGCCGACGCCCAACAACTTCACGCTTCTCTTCACGTTGCGTTCCCAGCCTTTCATTCGTCGGTCCGGCGCAGGTCGTCCGCCCCGATACCCGACCGGTGACGGTAGCTCACTTTGCTTCGACGATGTCCGCTGGACTTAAAGAGGAGCCAATCCGCTCTCTTACACATACTGAGGTTTCGATCGATATCACCCGAATGGCTGACACGTGCCGAACACCGGGCGTCGATGGCGCAGAGCATTTGTACGCCGCCGTCAGGACCGGGCCGTGCCACTGAGACGGCGACGTCGACCCATCTCGCCGAGTCGCCGGCTCCACGGTCGTACCACCGGTACGCTCGCTCATCGGATTGGCAGCGCGCAGGAGCAGCACGACAGCAATGGCCTCGACGCCACCCCGGGCCTGGCTCCCGCACGCCCCGCCATGACGGCGGCAGTGCCGGGGCACGACGGGCAGGCCCGCTACGTGCGGGCGGCCGACGTGCTGTGGCGGCGGACAGCGGCGACGGTGGTGCTCCTGGCGGCCGACGATGACGAGGTGTTCGAGCTCGGCGGGACGGCGGTGGCGCTCTGGGACGCGCTGGCCGAGCCGGCGACCCTGGAGGAGGCGACGGCGCAGCTGGCCGCCCACTACGGGGTGGCTGTCGGCGTTGTCGCGACGGACGTCGTCGGTGCGGTGGAGGATCTTGTCCGGCGCAGGGTCCTTGACGTCGTCGGAGACGTCTGATGTCGGCGTGGCCGCAAGCGTGCGCGGCCGTGGCCGCTCACGGCCTTCCCGGCGCCACGCGACCCTGGCCGGAGGCGCCGCTCGAGGGCGGGCGCTGGGCCGGCGTGCTGTCGACAGCGATCCACCAGCGGATCACGGGGCTGCTGGCCCAGGCGATCGCCGATGACGCGTTCCCGGTCACGCCCGAGCAGGCCGACGAGGCCGACCGGGCCCATCGGGCGTCGATGGTCACCGCCGTGCGCCTCGAACGCCGGCTGGTGCGCACCGCCGAGCGCCTCGACGCCGCCGGGATCGACTTTCGGGTGCTGAAGGGCTCCGCCGTCGCCCACCTCGACTTTCCCGACCCGGCCCTGCGCTCGTTCGGCGACAACGACCTGCTGGTACGCCCGGAGCAGTTCGACGCCGCCGTCGCCGTGCTGGTCGCCGCCGGGCACCACCGCAAGTTCCCCGAGCCCCGGCCCGGCTTCGACCGCCGCTTCTCCAAGGGCAGCTGCCTCGTTGGCCCGGACGGCTACGAGGTCGACCTCCACCGCACCCTCGCCATGGGCCCGTTCGGCGTGCGGATCCGCATCGACGACCTCTGGTCGAGGCCGTCGGCCTTCACCGTCGGCGGCCGCCCGTTCGCCGCCCTGGCGCCGGAGGTGCGCTTCGTCCACGCCTGCATCCACGCCGTCCTCGGCGACAACTTCATGCGACTGGCGACGCTGCGCGACGTCGTGCAGCTGCAACAGGGCCGGCGCTTCGACGTGGCCCGTGTCCGACAGGTCAGCGCCGGGTGGGAGGCCGACGCGGTGGTGGCGGCGGCGGTCCTCCTCGCGGCCACGGTGCTCGGCCTCGAGCCCTCCGGACCCCTGGGAGAGTGGGCGAGCAGCTACCAACCCACCCGTCGAGACCACCGGGAGCTGGCCCTGTACGGCACGCCCGACCAGTCCTATGCCGCCAAGTCGTTCGCCGCCATCCGGGCCATCCCCGGGACACGCGACAAGGCGGCCTTCGCCCTCGGTCTCGCCTTCCCGGCCCGCACCTATCGCAGCGGACGCCGTGAAGGACCGCTCCAACGCTGGCGGCGGGGCGCCGGCCAAGTCGCCCGAGCAATCCGGAAGCAACGCCGCTAGGTGTGTGAGCAGAATCGTGGGAGGGCGCCAGAACGGCCGATGGAAGGCCTC
>JBBJOU010000391.1:0-2718 GCA_037724305.1 Acidimicrobiales bacterium | reverse complement strand
CCCGCCGGTCCCGCGCCCGGGGTCCGGCGGGCACTGCTCGTCGCCGACGCCGCCGCCGAGGCGTGCCGGCGGGCGGCCCGCCTCGTCGACGCCGTGGCCGACGAGCGGGCCGGGGTCGCCGCCGGCGCCCGCCAGCACTGGCGGGGCCCCCGGCGGGTCGCGTTCGACCTCGAGCTGGCGCGCGTGGAGCGCGATGCCGCCGAGCTGGTGCGCTCGCTGGTCGCCACCGCCGGCGAGTTGCAGGCGGTCGCCGCCGGGCTCGCCGCCACCCGTGCGGCCGCGCCGTGACCGCACCGGCTCCCTCCAGTCGCCGAAGCCCTGACCCGCCCCCCGCCGCCGTCACCCCCGGCCCCGGCTCCGTCCGGGCGGTGGCGCACGAGGTCGCGGGGGCCCCGGTGGTGGTCAAGCGGTCGTCGGCGGTGGAGGTGGCGGCCCATGCCGCCGTCGACCATCCGCACCTCGTCCACCCCCTCGAGGTGGTAGGCGCCGACGGCCCCGATCCGATGTTGGTCCTGGCGGTGGCCCCCGGGGGCTCGCTGGCCGACCGCCTCGCGTCCGGCGGGCCCCTCGGGCCGGGCCGGGCCGCCGCCGTCCTCGCTCCGGTCGCCGACGCCCTCGCCGCCTGTCACGCCGCCGGGGTGGTCCACGGTGATGTCAGCACCGCCAACGTGCTCCTCGGCGCCGACGCCACGTCGGCGCTGCTCGCCGACCTCGGCGCGGCGCGGGGACCGGCGGTGGGTGTGGTGCCCGGCGGGGCCACGGGGACACCGGGCTCGACCGCCCCTGAGGTGCTCGACGGCGCCCCCACCGACGCTCGCAGCGACGTCTGGGCGTTGGCCGCGGTGGTGATGGTCGCGGCCACGGGCGTGGTCGTCGACCCGCGCCGGTCGGCCGCCGGTCTGGTCGGCGTGGAGCCGATGCTGGCCGATGCCGTCGGCGCCGCCCTCGATCTCGACCCCGCCGCCCGGCCCCCGGCGGCCGGCCTCGCGGCCCGGCTGCGGGCCGTCCCCCGACCGGTCGGACCGCCCCCGCTCCCCGAGCCCGTTCGGACCTTCTTCCCCCTGCCGTCACCGCCCTCGGCCCAGCGCACCCGCGAGTTCGGTCCCCGGCCTCCGTCCCCGGCCGCCAGCGCGTTGTCGTCGCGCCCTCGGCGCCTCGTCGGCGCGGTCGTCGGTGCCGCGGCGGTGGCAGCGGCGGCGCTGGCCGTGGGTACCAGGGTCGACGAGCACCCCACGGCGTCGGCGTCGACGGCGGCGTCGACCGCGACGGCGTGCCCGGTGGCGCCCGTACCCCCGCCGCCGGGTGTCGCCCTCGTGGCCGACATCGACGGCGGCGGGTGCCCGAGCGGAGCCCGGTGGCACGACGGGGTCCTCGTCGTCGCCAGTGCCGCCCCCGGGGACCGCCCCCGCCGCTACGCCCTCGGCGCCCCCGGTGACGTCGTGGCCCTGGGTGACTGGGACTGCGACGGACGGGCCACGCCCGCCACCTACCGGCCGGCGACCGGCGTGGTCACCCTCTACGGTTCCTGGCCGGGTGAGGGCCCGGGGCTCGCTCCCGACACCGTGCGCCGAACCCCGGCCGGCGGTGGGGCCGAGATCGTCGCCGGGCCCGACGGCTGCGACGACCTGCGGCCGACCCCGCCCCGTAGTTGAGCGCAGCAGCACGGCGCGGACGGTGCCGTCGCGCCCCCAACCGGTAGGTTCGGGCGGGCATGGCAGACCAGGCGACGTTCGCCGATCAGGCGATGGGGCACATGGCGGCCCTGTACGCGGCGGCGATGCGGATGACCCGCAACCGCGCCGATGCCGAGGACCTCGTCCAGGAGGCCTACCTGCGCGCCTACCGGGGCTTCGGCGGCTTCCAGGAGGGCACCAACCTCAAGGCCTGGTTGTTCCGGATCCTCACCAACACCTACATCAACATCTACCGGGCGAAGCAGCGCCGCCCGGAGGAGACCGAGCTCGATGACGTCGAGGAGCTGTACCTCTACCGCCGGCTGGCGTCGGTCGACACCGCCACCCGCGGTCGCAGCGCCGAGCACGACGTGCTCGAGCGCATCACCGACCATGAGGTGAAAGCGGCCATCGAGGCCCTCCCCGAGCAGTTCCGCCTGCCCGTGTACCTCGCCGACGTCGAGGGTTTCGCCTACAAGGAGATCGCCGAGATCCTCGACATCCCGATCGGGACGGTGATGAGCCGTCTGCACCGTGGAAGAAAGGGCCTGGAGAAGCGGTTGCACGATTTCGTGATCGACCAGCACCTCATCACGACCGGCCCGGCCGGCGACGGGGAGGGCTGAACTCCTATGGACCCGGCCGGCCACGGCAACTGCGAGGAACTGCTCAACGAGCTCGAGCACCTCCTCCACGGCGAGCTCGACGCCCCTCGCCAGGCGGCGCTGCACGCCCACCTCGACGACTGCCCGCCGTGCTTCGAGCAGGCCGACTTCCAAGCCCAGCTCAAGCGCCTGATCGCTGACCGCTGCACCGAACAGCCGCCGTCGGCGCTCGCCGATCGCATCTCGTCCATGCTCCGCGACGCCGCCCCGACGCCCTGAGGCCGCCGTTAGTTTTTAGTGATAAATGCGAGGCGATGGGCGGCGGACCCGGTTCACTGGGCCCCATGGCCGACGACCCGCTCGATCCTGACGGCGCCAGCCCGGCGGCGGCGCCGGCCGGGCGGACGTGCGCAGAAGCCGCGTGCGCCACCCGGCTGTCG
>JBBJOU010000390.1:0-2748 GCA_037724305.1 Acidimicrobiales bacterium | reverse complement strand
TCGCCAGCCGGCCCGGGCGGGCCGGCTGGCGGCGCGCCAGTGTCAGGCGCCGACGGCGTCCTTGAACGTCTTGCCGACCTTCACCTTCGGCACGGTGGCAGCGGCGATCTGGATCTCGGCGCCGGTGGACGGGTTGCGACCGGTGCGAGCGGCGCGCTCGGCGCGCTCGAAGGTGAGGAAGCCCGGGAGCTGCACCTTGTCGCCGCCGGTGACGGTCTCGGTCACGACCGCCTCGAACGCCGACAGCACGGCGCCGACGTCGGCCTCCGACTGGTCGCTGCGCTCGGCAACGGCGCTGACGAGCTCTGCCTTGTTCATCGAGATCCTCCTTGGTGGGGTGCCCCGGTGCGCCGGGGGCGGGTTCGTCCCGCCCCGGGAGGGGCCGTTCCACGGTAACGACCGGCAGGCGCGACCACGCGCATCGGGGCGTGCGGTTGGCCGTGCGATCGGGCGGGGACCACCGGACGCGCCGGTTCAGCTGCGGGGGACCTCGTTCCAGGGGACGGCCTTGTCGAGGCGGGGCTCGCCGGGGAGGCCGAGCACCTGCTCGCCCAGGATGTTGCGCATGACCTCGCTGGTGCCGCCTTCGATGGAGTTGGCCCGCACCCGGAGGAAGGCGTGGCGCACGCCGTGCTCGAGGCCCTCGGTGGACAGCACGTCGGGGCGGCGGAAGGTGTAGTCGTAGCCCACCTGGCCAGCGGCGCCGAGCAGGTCGAGGCAGCGCTCGAAGATGGCCTGGTTGAGCTCGGCGTGTGCCAGCTTGGCCACCGACCCCTCCGGCCCGGGGTTCCCCGCCCGGCGGTTCTGCGAGGCCCGCAGGTTCGTGAGCCGCCCGACCTCGGCCCGCACCCACAGCCGCAGCACGGCGTCGCGCCGGACCGGCGTGCGGTCGGCCTGGGCCAGCGCGCGCCACACCTGCACCAGCTCGCCGATGGCACCTGCGCCGGCCTTCGACGCGCCCAAGCCGCCGCCGATGGTGGTCCGCTCGTTCATCAGGGTGGTGAGCGAGACCCGCCAGCCGTCGCCCACGTCGCCGATGCGGTCGTGGTCGGGCACCCGCACGTCGGTGAGGTACACCTCGTTGAACTCGGCCTCGCCGGTGATCTGGCGCAGCGGGCGCACCTCGACACCGGGGGAGCGCATGTCGAGGGCGAAGTAGGTCATGCCCCGGTGCTTGGGCACCGTCGGGTCGGAGCGGGTGACCAGCATCCCCCGGTCGGCGAGGTGGGCGATGGTGGTCCACACCTTCTGGCCGTTGACGACCCACTCGTCGCCGTCGCGGACCGCCCGGCAGGCCAGGCCGGCGAAGTCACTGCCGGCGCCGGGCTCACTGAACAGCTGGCACCACCGCTCCTCTCCGGTGAACATCGGCCGCAGGAAGCGGTGCTTCACCTCGTCGCCGCCGTGGGTGACGATGGTGGGCCCCGCCAGGGCGAGGAAGAACGTGACCGGGTCGACCGCCCGGGCCCCGGCCTGGCGGAGGCGGCGGTCCACGAGAGATTGCAGCTCGGGACGGACACCGAGCCCGCCGGAGCCCTCGGGGAAGTGAACCCACGCCAGGCCGTGGTCGTACTGGTGGCCACGGAACGCCTCGCGGGTCTCGGCGCGGGGATCGGGGGCGCCGAGGAGGTCGGCGAGAGCGGCCTCGACCAGTGCGGTGTCGTCGTCGACGATCACCGGAGCGTACCGCCCGGCCCGGTCGACAGCTCTCGGTGGCACCCGTGGCGCGCCGGTCCGTCGTTGGAACCGACACCGGCCCCGCTTGCCAAGGGGAAGGGTCGCGAAGTGTCACCGGCCCGACTGGCGCGCGGCATGGACCGACGACGCCGACCGGTGCGACACTGCCGGCGGTGCACACGCTGCGGGGGCTGCCCACCATCACCGCGACAACCGCCCCGGTCCCGGGTGACCGGGCCGGGCGACGACGACGACGACGACGACCGACAGCTCCGCGGCAGCGGCGCCCCCGTGGCCGCGACGACGCACGGGGCTCCGCATGGCGGTAGACCACGGCGAGCAGGGCGCGCCCCCCGCCTGGGAGCTCTACGGTGGTGGGATCGTCCGGGGGCCCCAGTCCAAGGCGCTGTGGCGTCGACTCGGCCTCTTCTGGTTGCTCGCCACAGTGTTCCTCTTGGCGGTGTTCACTGTGGTCCCCCTCGTCCTCTGAGACACCGCCGGTGTGCTCGATTGCCCTCGCGAGCCGCCACGTAGTCGGCGCGGGACCCACGTCGATCTCGGGCGCATGGCGCGGTGATCAAGGGTGACGACTGGAACATTGGGACAGTGCTCGACCATGGGCTTCCGCCTCTGCCGAGTGACGACGACCTGAGCGGTGGCGTGGTCGGTCGGCTCCGTGGTCGCGGGTTGGAGGTCGCGCAGTTGGCCAGCGCCGCGGGCCCGGGTGGGGGCGTCGGCCCCGGCCGGCACGGCGGTTAGCAGGAGGGCGGCCGCGGCGGCCGCGAGTGTGGGCAGGGTGCGGGTTCGTGTGGTCATGGAGGATCGTTTGATCGGCTCCGATGTCTCGGAGCGGCTGGCTTGGATGCGGTCCGCTGACGGGGTGACAGCTACCGCCGGGCACAGCGACGTCCCGTTGGGAAGACTGGAAGTGATGGAGTTCGGCTGGAGCAGCCGGGCAGCGTCCTGCTCGTCAGTGGCGGTGGGCTGGATGAACGCGACGGTTGGGCTGCCGGCAGCACGAACGCCGCGACGAGAGCGGAACGGCGCCACCGCTCCTGGCTCGGGAGGCGT
>JBBJOU010000389.1:0-2771 GCA_037724305.1 Acidimicrobiales bacterium | reverse complement strand
CCGCCTGCTACGGCGGGCACCAGTTCGGCAGCTGGGCGGGCCAGCTCGGCGACGGGCGGGCCATCGCCCTCGGCGAGGTGATCGACCGCGACGGCGGGCACCAGACGTTGCAGCTCAAGGGCGCCGGGCCCACGCCGTACTCCCGGCGGGCCGACGGCCGCGCGGTGCTGCGCTCGTCGGTGCGCGAGTTCCTGTGCAGCGAGGCAATGCACCACCTCGGCATCCCCACCACGCGGGCGCTGTCGCTCGTGGCCACCGGTGACGACGTGGTGCGCGACGTGCTCTACGACGGCCACCCCCGCCCCGAACCCGGGGCCGTCGTGTGCCGGGTGGCGCCGTCGTTCACCCGGTTCGGCACCTTCGAGCTGCCGGCGTCGCGGGGCGACCTCGACCTGCTCCGGGCGCTGGCCGTCCACACCATCGCCACCGACTTCGCCCACGTAGCGGCCGGGCGCGAGCCGCTCGACCCGGGGGTGGTGGGCGAGTGGTTCGTCGAGGTGTGCGATCGCACCGCCGACGTCGTCGTCGACTGGATGCGGGTGGGCTTCGTCCACGGCGTGCTCAACACCGACAACATGTCGATCCTCGGCCTCACCATCGACTACGGGCCCTACGGCTGGCTGGAGGGGTTCGATCCGGGGTGGACACCGAACACCACCGACGCCGCCACCCGCCGCTACTGCTACGGCGCCCAACCCCAGGTGGCGCAGTGGAACCTGGCCCAGCTGGCCAATGCCCTGATCGCCCTCACCGACGACCCCGCCCCGTTCCAGGCCGCGGTCAACGGCTACGGCGACCGCTACCACGAGCAGTTCCTGGCCATGATGGCGGGGCGCCTCGGCTGGGACACCGTGCGCGTCGGCGACGAGCGGCTCGTGGGCGAGCTGTTCGCCCTCCTGCAACGCACCGAGACCGACCAGGTGCTGTTCTTCCGTGACCTCGCCGACGTCCCCGTCGACCCCGCCGGCGGCGCCACCGACGACGACCTTGTGGCCCCGCTGGCCGACGCCTTTTACCGGCCCGACGAGGTGGTCGGCGACGTGCGGGCCGCTCTGGCCGGCTGGCTGCGCGCGTGGGGAGGGCGGGTGGTGGCCGGCGGGGTCGACGACGACGAGCGTCGCCGGCGCATGGACGCGGTCAACCCCCGCTACGTGCTGCGCAACTCCCTCGCCGTCGAGGCCATCGAGGCGGTCGAGCGGGGTGATCCGACGCTCGTCACCACCCTGCTCGACGTCCTGCGCCGGCCCTACGACGATCAGCCCGGTCGCGAGCGCTTCGCCGCCCGGCGCCCGGAGTGGGCCCGCTCCCGCGTCGGCGCCTCGATGTTGTCCTGCAGCAGTTGAGCGAGGGCCACGACGCCATCGTCGTCGGCGGCGGCCACAACGGCCTGGTGGCCGCCTGCTACCTGGCACGGGCCGGCCAGCGGGTGCTGGTGGTGGAGGCGCTCGACCGGGCCGGCGGCGGCGCCCGGACCGAGGAGGTCGTCGCCGGGTTCCGCTTCGACCTGCACTCGGCCGCACACAACATCATCAACATGACGGCCATCCCCGACGAGCTGGAGCTCGCCGCCGCCGGGCTCCGCTACGACCAGATGGACCCGTTCTCGATCGCCGTGTTCGCCGACGGCCGCCGGGTGCGCTTCCACCGTTCCGTCGAGTCGACGGTGGCCTCCATCGCCGAGCACGACCCCGTCGAGGCCGACGCCTACCGGCACTTCGTCGAGGTCGGTGACCACCTCGTCACCGCCATGCTGCCGGCCATCCGGGGCGACGGTGCCCTCCGCGACCTGCCCCGGCGGCTGGCGGCGGTGGCCCGGGTCATGCGCGGCGGGTTCATGGAACGGAGCCGCGACCTGCTGGGGCCCTACGAGTCGCTGCTGCAGCGGTGGCTGCCCTCGGAGCTCACCCGGGCGCCGGTGGCCGCCTTCGCCGCCCACGCCGGCGTCGGCCCGACGGTGCCGGGCGGTGCCATCTACGCCTTCTGGCAGGCCGCCTACCACCGCTTCGGGCAATGGCACGGCCACGGCGGCGCCCAGAACCTCACCGACGCCCTGTTGACGCGCGCCGCCGCCTGGGGGGTCGCGGTGCGCACCGGCACGCCGGTCGAGCGCATCGTCACCGCCGGCGGCCGGGTCCGGGGCGTCCGGGTGGGTGGCGAGGAGCTGTGGGCGCCGGTGGTGCTCGCCGCCACCGATGCCCGCCAGGCCGGCCTCGAGCTCCTCGACCCGCCGCTGGCCGGGAAGGTGGGCGCCGACCTCGCCGCCACCCGCCGCGGCAACGTCGTGCAGGCGCTGGTGCACGTGGCCACCGATCGCCTGCCGCCCTACGCCGACGCTCGGCCCGGCGACCACGCCGGGCTGCAGAGCTACGTCGAGCGCCTCGGCGACCTCAGCGACGCCTGGGTCCGGGCCGACGCCGGCGAGCTGCCCGACCCCCTCCCGCTCTATGCCTTCACGACCTCGGCCATCGACGACACGCTGGCGCCCCCCGGCCAGCACACCGTCTACCTGGCGTGCCCGGCGGCGCCGGCGGTGCTGCGCTCCGGGTGGGAAGCCAGCCGCCAGGCCTTCGTCGACGGCTGCATCGCCGAGGTTGAGCGCCACGCCCCCGGCTTCGAGTCCTCCGTCATCGACGCCGTGGCCTGGACCCCGGACCTCATGATGGCGGGCCAGGCGTGGCCGGGCGCCCACCCCATGCACCTCGACATCGCCCTCGACCAGCTCGGCCCGTTCCGTCCCACGCCCGCCCTCGGCGACCACCGCACCCCGGTCG
>JBBJOU010000388.1:0-2783 GCA_037724305.1 Acidimicrobiales bacterium | reverse complement strand
TCGCAACCCGAGGTGATCCTGATGGACGAGCCGTGCTCGGCGCTCGATCCCATCGCCACCGCCCGCATCGAGGACCTGATGCAGGAGATCAAGCAGCAGTACACGATCGTCATCGTCACCCACAACATGCAGCAGGCGGCCCGGGTCAGCGACCAGACGGCGTTCTTCTCGGTCGAGATCAACCCCGACGGCGATCGCCGCACCGGGCTGCTGGTCGAGTACGACCGCACCGAGAAGATGTTCTCGAACCCCGCCGACGAGCGGACCGAGAACTACGTCACCGGCCGGTTCGGCTGACGACGGCGAGGGCGGGGAAGGGCGAAGACGTGGCCGTCCACCCCCTCCGCCTCCACTTCGGCGCCGAGCTCGAACAGCTCCGCATCCAGGTCGAGCTGATGGCCGTCCGGGTCGACCAGAACCTGGAACGCATGCGCCTGGTACTCGACACCGGCGACCTCGGCACGGCCGAGCGGGCACTGGCCGCCGACGACGACATCGACGCCATGAACATCTCGTTGATGGAGCGGTGCTACGACCTGTTGCGGCGAGAGTCGCCGGTGGCGGCCGACCTGCGCTTCGTCGTGTCGGTGCTCCGAGTGCTCTCCGAGCTCGAGCGCATCGGTGACCTCTCGCTGCGGGTGGTCAACCACGCCCCGGAGCACGCCCTGCTGCGATCCGGTTCCATCACCTTCGACATCCTCCAGGCCATGGCCGAGGAAGTGGTCGACCGCTACCGCACGGCCTTGCGGGCGTGGGCCACGATGGACCTCGGCCTCGCCACCGACCTGGCCACCACCAGTCGCTCGATGGACATCTTCTTCGAGCGGCTCATGCACGAGCTGCACCGCGACGGCGCCGCCGACACCCGATGCGCACTGGCGACGTTCGCCGTGGGGCGGTCGCTCGAGCGCATCGGCGACCACGCCGGCATCATCGGCGCCCGCCTGCGCTACCTCATCACCGGCGACACCGCCCACCTCGTCGCCGAGGTCCGATGAGGTGGTGATCGACACCCGCCGCACGTTCCACGAACGCCTCGCGGCCATCCGCGACGACGTGGTGCGCCTGGCGGCCCTGGTGTGCGAGTCGATCCCGCGCGGCACCCAGGTCCTGCTCGACGGCGACCTGGGTGCCGCCCAGGCGCTCATCGACGACGACGACGAGCTCGACCAGCTGAGCGTCCAGATCGAGGAGCGCTGCTACACGCTGCTCACCCTCCAGCAGCCCATGGGCGCCGACATGCGGGCGCTCGTCACCGCTGTGCGCCTCACCTCCGAGCTCGAGCGCTCGGGTGACCTCATGGTCAACGTGGCCAAGGGCGCCCGCCGGATCTACGGCCAACCCATCCAACCCCGGGTGCGGGGCCTCATCGAGACGATGAGCGAGGAGGCGCTGCGCCTCTTCGGGGTCGCCATCGACGCCTACGTCGAGGGCGATGCCGCCAAGGCGGCCGCCCTCGACGACATGGATGACACCCTCGACGGCCTGCACCGCACCTACATCGCCAAGGTCCTGGAGGCGTGCCGTTCCGGCGAGCTCGACATCCAGGCCGCCGTGCAGCTGGCGCTGGTCGGGCGCTACTACGAGCGCATCGGCGACCACGCCGTCAACGTCGGCGAGCGGGTCCGCTACATGGTCACCGGCTGGATGCCCCAGCACACCGGTGTCGCCCGCCAAGAGGCCCGAGCCCGATCGCAGGCCGCTCCACCGGCGGCGCCACCGCCCGCGGCGCGGGCGCGCGACGATGGTGCCGACGCCGTCGACGTCGGGAGCTGACCCGTGGCCAACCCCGGCGTCGTGACCGTCGACGTCGAGCGCGCCGTCCTCGCCGTGGTCGCAGGGGGCCTGGCCCTGCTCGCCCTGGTGTGGCTGATCCGCCGCCAGCAGAGCCGGCGGGCGCTCGTCCGGCGCGTCAACGACGCCGCCCTGCGCCTGGAGGACAGGCCGTCGTCCACCGAGGGCGGCCGACTCGATCCTGCGCTCTCCCGCCTCGAGCGGGCCGTCGACCGCTCGGTGCTGCGGGCCAGCCAGACGGCACTCGTCGAGTCCCGCCTCACCCAGGCGGTGGAGTCGATCGGCCAGGGCGTGGTCCTCTGCGACGAGCAGGGCGATGTCGTCTACCGCAACCGGGTGGCCGGCCGCTTCACCACCGCCCGCCACAGCGAGGCGCTGGTGGCCGCCGCCATCAACGAGCTCCTGGCGACGGCACTCGACGGTGCCAACGATCGCCGCATCCTCGACCTGTTCGGCCCGCCCCGGCGCACGCTCGTGCTGTCCTGCTACCCGCTCGCCAACGACCGCCGCAACGTCGGCGGGCTGGTGGTGATCGACGACGTCACCGAGCGCCGCCGCCTCGAAGCCGTCCGCCGGGACTTCGTGGCCAACATCAGCCATGAGCTGAAGACACCGGTCGGCGCCCTCAGCCTGCTGGCCGAGACGTTGGTGGGCGAGGGCGACCCGGTCGTGGTCGACCGCCTCGGCGAGCGCATGGTCAACGAGGCCGGAAGGGTGGCCCGCACCATCGACGACCTGCTCGAGCTCTCCCGCATCGAGGCCGAGGAACCCCACCAGCGCGAACCGGTGCCGGTGCACCTGGTGATCGCCGAGGCGGTCGACCGCATCCGCCCCGCCGCCGGCCATCGCGGCATCCCCATCGAGGTCGAATGGCCGGCGGCGCACGTCTCGATCCTCGGCGACCGCCGCCAGCTCACCTCCGCCCTCTACAACCTGCTCGACAACGCCACCAAGTACTCCGACAGCGGCCAGGCGGTGGAGATCGCCAC
>JBBJOU010000387.1:0-2794 GCA_037724305.1 Acidimicrobiales bacterium | reverse complement strand
CGCGGCGCGACCGCTGTCGATGGCGTCATACGCCGCCTCGATGCCCTCGGCCAGGTCGGACACCACGCCGCCCACCAACAGACCGGCGGCGGCGTTGAGCACCACCACGTCGCGATGCGGTCCACATTCGCCGCTCAGGACCGCTCGGGCGAGGCCGGCGTTGGTGGCGGGGTCGCCGCCGCGGAGGGCGCCGGGCTCGGCCACGGCGAGGCCGAGGGCGGCGGGGTCGACCACCGTCTCGCGTGGCTCGCCGCCGACGAGCTCGAGCATGGACGAGGTCGTCGTGGTGGTCAGCTCGTCGAGCCCGTCATGGCCGTGGACGATGACCGCCCGCTCGGCGCCGCGGGCGGCCAGCACCCGGGCCATGCGCTCGGCGATCGCCGGGTCGGCGACGCCCACCACTTGGCGGCGCACCCCGGCCGGGTTGGCCAACGGGCCGAGCATGTTGAACACGGTCGGCACGCCGAGCTCGCGGCGGGTGGGCACGGCGTGGCGCATGGCGGGGTGGAACCGGGGGGCGAAGCAGAAGCCGAACCCGACGTGCTCGACGCAGCGGGCGACGCCGACCGCGTCCAGGTCGATGCGGACCCCGAGGGCCTCCAGGAGGTCGGCCGACCCGCACGCCGAGCTGGCGGCCCGGTTGCCGTGCTTGCACACCCGGGCGCCGGCCCCGACGGCCACCACCGCGGCCAGCGTGGATACGTTGATCGAGTGGCTGCGGTCGCCACCGGTGCCGCACGTGTCGAGCACGCCGTCGAGCCCTCCGGTGAGGGTGACGACCTCAGCCGCGTCGATCATGGCGTCGAGCAGGCCCGACAGCTCCTCGAGGGTCTCACCCTTCATGCGCAGGGCGACGATGAACCCGGCGACCTGGGCCGGCGTGGCGTCGCCGGCGAGGATGTCGGCCATGGCGGCGCAGGCGACATCGCCCGGCAGGTCGATCCCCCGGGTCAGCGGTGCGAGCACCCCGGACCAGCCGCCGAGGTCGGACAGCGTGGTGCGCATCGGCCGGGAGCGTAGCGACCGGGCCCCGCCCCGCCGTGGTGTCAGGCGGTGCGGCGGCGCTGGCGGATGATGCGGCGGCGCTCGCGTTCGGTGCACCCGCCCCACACGCCGTCGCGCTCGCGCGACCCGAGGGCGTACTCGAGACAGGTCGCCTGGACGGGGCACTGCGCGCACACCGCCTTGGCGACCCCCGCCTCGTCGTCGTCGACCGGGAAGAAGACCTCGGGGTCGAGCCCGCGGCACGCGGCATGCTGGCGCCAGGGAAGGTTCATGGGGGGATGGTCACTCCCTCGGGCGGGGTGCGTGGTTGCGGTTGCGAGGGGCACTGCAGGGGTCAGACAGCGCCCACCGGGCGAGGCCGAGCATGGCAGCCGCCTCCACCCCCTGTCCAGGGGGTTCCGTGCGTTCAGCGCACCGATGCCCGATCGCGACCCGAGGCCTCGAGCAGCGTCCGCACGAGGTCGGCGGGGTAGCGCCGGTGGCCGCCCGGGGTGCGCACCGAGGGGAGGCGGCCCTTGGCGGCCCAGTCGGTCACCGCCCGGGCCGAGACCTGGAACAGCGCCGCCACCTCGCGGGTGCGCAGCAGCCGGCCGCGGAGCGCCTCGCCTGCGGGCGGGGGGCCGTCGGGGCGACCGAACAGCTCCTCGAGCAGTCCGAGCCGCTCCCGTGTGAGCTCCTCGGTGCGTGCCATCGCCTCTCCAACGGCCCCGACGACGCGAAGTTGAGGGGTTCTCGTCCGGATCACCACGATCCGGACGCACCGTTGTGGCCAGCCGCCCGACGATCGCCGACCAACAGGCGCCGCGCTGACGCCCTCAGCAGGCCACGCCGGTGGGAGCGATCCGCACGATGCGGTCGGCGCCGCCGCCGACCGCGGTGGCGGCGTAGAGGGCGCCGTCGGGCCCCTGCACCACGGTGCGGACCCGCGTCCCGCGCAGCGGGCCGAGCACCGTCTCGCCCAGCAGCAGCGCGTTGTCGCTGATGCCGAGCAGGCGCAGTTGTTGGCCGGCGAGCACTCCGAGCACGAGATGGTCGCGGTAGGCCCCCCACGGGCAGCCGGTGAGGAAGGTGGTGCCCGACGGGGCGATGGTCGGGCGCCCCGAGCGCCAGACCGCGGGGACGGCACCGGCCCGGGTCATGGGCACACCCGCCTCGACGTAGCCGCCCGGCGCCGGCGCCC
Source organism: Acidimicrobiales bacterium (assembly GCA_037724305.1). Lineage (GTDB taxonomy): Bacteria > Actinomycetota > Acidimicrobiia > Acidimicrobiales > JACDCH01 > JBBJOU01. The sequence goes on along the minus strand of JBBJOU010000387.1, from coordinate 609 downwards.
AGCCGAAGTCGCCGGGCAGGACGATGTTCACCTCGTCGTCGACGTCGGAGCCGTGCTCGGCCGAGTAGACGAGCCCGGTGCCGGGCTGGGTGGCGAGGCCCTGCAGGTTGCGGTGCCCGTAGTTGTAGACGCGCCGGGTGTTGGCGTTCGGCGACGACGCGAACGGGTTCCCCGGACGCCCCTGCCCGGTGGCCGGATCGATGCGCAGCACCTTGCCGGCCAGCGAGCCGAGGTCCTGGGGCGTCCCGCCGATGGCGGCGTCGCCGGTGGCCACCAGGAGCGAGCCGGGGTCCGCCGGCGGGAAGAGCAGGCGACAGCCGTTGTGGCGCCCGCTCCCCGCCGGGATGCCGCCGAGCACCACGGCCTGGCGCGTCGCTGCGGTGTAGCCGGTGTCGAGCGTCCAGCGCATCACGGCGACGTCGCGGTCGGCACCGACCTGTCGGCCCTGGCACGTGTAGAAGGTTCGGTTGGCGGCGAAGCCGGGATCGACGGCGAGGTCGAGCAGGCCCCCCTCCCCCTGGGCGAACAGGTCGGCGAGCCCGGTGCCCACGGCGAGGCGGCGCACCGATCCGTCGGTCGTGCGCGCCGAGATCGCCCCGGCTCGCTCGG
>JBBJOU010000386.1:0-2800 GCA_037724305.1 Acidimicrobiales bacterium | reverse complement strand
CGGGTCGACCCGCCCAAGCGCCCCGTGCCCGAGCGCCTCCGGGACTGGCGGGTGGTGCTGTCGGATCCCCCCGTGAGCCAGGTGCGCACCCAGGCGTCGCGCTGCATGGATTGCGGCGTCGCCTTCTGCCATGCCGGCTGCCCGCTCGCCAACCTCATCCCCGAGTGGAACGAGCTGGTCGCGACCGACTCCTGGCAGGAGGGGCTCTCGCGGCTCCACGCCACCAACAACTTCCCCGAGTTCACCGGCTACCTGTGCCCGGCGCCGTGCGAACCGGCGTGCGTCCTCGCCATCGACGACGACCCCGTCACCATCAAGTCGATCGAGCTCGCCCTCGTCACCCGGGGTTGGGACGAGGGATGGATCGAGCCCGTGGCACCGGCACTGGTCACCGGCAAGCGGGTGGCCGTGGTGGGATCGGGACCGGCCGGCCTGGCCGCCGCCCAGCAACTGGCCCGGGCCGGGCACGCCGTTGTCGTGCTCGAGCGTGACGACCGGGCGGGCGGGCTGCTGCGCTACGGAATCCCCGACTTCAAGTTGGAGAAGCATCTCATCGATCGCCGCCTGGCCCAGCTCGAGGCCGAGGGCATCGAGCTGAGGTGCGGGGTGCAGGTGGGCGGTGCGGAGCTCCCGGCCGAGCGGCTGCTGGCCGACTTCGACGCGGTCGTGCTGGCGGTCGGCGCCCTGCGTCCCCGCGAGGTCGACGTGCCCGGCCGGGACCTCGGCGGCGTGGTCCAGGCCATGGACTACCTGCCCGGCGCCAACCGGGTCCAGGCCGGCGACCTCGATCAGCCGGTGATCTCCGCCGCCGGGCGCACGGTGCTGGTCATCGGCGGCGGCGACACCGCGGCCGACTGCCTCGGCACCGCCAACCGCCAGGGGGCGACGTCGGTGACCGTGCTCGACCACAACCCGGCACCGCCGGAAGCGCGCGACGCGCTGGTCAACCCGTGGCCCGAGTGGCCGCGCGTGCACCGCCGCTCGCCCGCTCACGACGAGGGCGTCGTCGAGCGCTGGGGCACCGAGGTCCTGGGCTTCGAGGGAGCCGACGGCCACGTGCAGGGCGTGCGCCTGGTCGACGTCGAGCGGGTGTTCCACCCCGACGGCCGGCGGGAGTTCCGCGTGGTCGAGGGCAGCGAGCGTGACGAGCGCGCCGACCTCGTGCTGTTGGCGGTCGGCTTCGCCGGCACCGATCAGGGGGAGCTGCTCGGCGACCTCGGCGTCGAGGTCGACGGCGTCCGGGGCACGGTGCGCACCGACGACCGGTGGTGCACGTCGGTACCGGGGGTGTACGCCTGCGGCGACTCGACCCGGGGGGCCAGCCTGGTGGTGTGGGCCATCGCCGAGGGCCGGGCCACGGCCGCCGCCGTCGACGCTGCCCTGGTCGGCTCGTCGTCGCTCCCCTCCCCCGTCGTCCCCGGCCTCCGCCCCCTCTGATCGGGCGCGCCGACCGTCGGGTCGCTCGGCGCGAGATGCCCTACCGGAGAGCGGCGGGACGGGCGATCCGGGCCCAGGCCGCTCGCTGGACGAACAGGGTCACCACCCCGGCCACGACGAGCGCGACGACGTTGAGGGCGAGCTGGATGGTGGCCCCCCAGGCGTCGTCCCAGGCGCCGAGGGCGCCGGACACGCCGATGGCCGCCACCGCCGGGATGGTGGTGACCGAGATCAGCACGCCCACCAACGCCCCCGCCTTGGCTTCGGTGAGCGACAACGTGCCCACCACGCCAGCCAGCAGGGCGACCACACCGGAGAGCACCGACGGATCCACGATGAAGCCGGTGAGCGGTTGCGCTCTGGGAGAGAAGTCGCCCGGCACGAGGTCGAACGCATCGGCCACCAGCGTGCCCGCCAGCGCGGCGACCGCGCCGACCGCCAGCCCGATGGTGAGGGTCATGGCGGCGACCCGGATCCGCTGCGGGCGCCGCCGGAAGAAGCCGACCGAAAGACCGGCGATGGGCCCGAACTCGGGTCCGACGACCATCGCCCCGACGATCAGGATGGGCGAGTCCTCGAGGAGTCCGACGGCGGCGATGAGGGCGGCGACGACCAGGAACACGAGGAAGCTGACCGTGAGCACCGACTCGTCGCGCACCCGCGCCTCGACCTCTTCCCACACCGCGGCATCCGTCCCGTAACCGGGGACGCGCCGATCGGCGTCGTCGGCCGACCGGCTCACCACGACGTCGATGTTCTCGAGAGCGATCGAACCGGCGCGATCCACGCCGATCGCCTTCAGCCCAGAGACGATCGTGTTCACTCCCTCGCGCACGACATCGGCCAGGACCAGGTCCCCGGGCGGGTCGAGGGCGGCGCCGCGGAGGACGGCGACGTTGCTCGCCGCCTGACCAGCACGGATCAGTCGCACCACCTCGTCGGTGCTGTCACAGGGCGACACAATGCGTAGGTGGATCATGCCCGCATGTCTCCGACGGTTCGACGGCAGGGAACTGCGGCATCATCGCAGCCACGGCATCGGCGACGACATGGTCAGGCCACGCAGAACTCGTTGCCCTCGGGGTCGGCGAGGACGACCCACTGGTGGGGACCCTGGGCGCCCTCCCCGAGGCGGGTGGCGCCTCGCTCGAGGAGGTCGTCGACCTTGGCGTCGCGCTCCTCGGCGCCGACGTGGAGGTCGAGGTGGACCCGGTTCTTGGTTGCCTTGGCCTCGGGCACGAGCTGGAACAGGAGGCGGGGCTCAAGGTCAGGCGCGGGGTGGGTCGACCTCGACGCGGAGGCGGCCCGGGGGACGGTCGATCGAGGCGAGGACGTCGGCAAGGGTGTCGGGGTCGGGCGCCCG
>JBBJOU010000385.1:0-2803 GCA_037724305.1 Acidimicrobiales bacterium | reverse complement strand
CCCGGTGTTGGCTTGCCTACGGTGTGCTCGTCAGGGTCCTACTCCACGACTCCACCGCCTCCGTCGAGTAGCAGTCGCTCGAGACTCCTCACGCCGGCGGCCTCGCGACCGGGCATGACCCCCTGGTAGACGTCGAGGAAGACGGAGAGCCGCTTGTGGCCGCTCCACTTCTGGCACACGGTCACGTCGATGCCGGCCCGCAACCAGGTGGAGCATGCCGAGTGGCGGAGGTCGTGGCGGCGCAGTCGAGCGAGCTTCGGTTGAAGCGGCGCCTCGAATCTCAGGGGGTACCCGTTGGCAGGCCGGGTCAGGAGCACTCGGCGTCGGTGGCTTCCGCGGTGTCTGCGGCGGCGGGCGGCGGCGCCGTGGCGAACGGCGGGGTGCGGCGACCAAAGACGAGCCAGGCGGCGGCGGGGACCACCAGGGTCAGGGCGGTCAACTGGCTGCCGCTGAGGCCGAAGGCGACGGGATCGTCGATGCGGAAGAAGTCCTCGAGAAAGCGACCGGTGCCATACCACGCGGCGAAGACCAGGAACAGGAAGCCGTCCCAGCGGGGTCGCCGGCGCAGCACCAGCAGGGCGACGAGGAGCGTGGTCGCGCTGATGAGGTCATAGAGCGCCGGCAGGTGGACGCCCTGGCCGTCGGGCGCGATGCACTGCGAGGCCGTGTCGGCATCGGTGCATCGGAAGCCGAGGGCGACCTCGGTCGGTCGACCGAGGTGATCGCCCACGACGAGGTCGCCGATCCGCCCGATGGCGATGCCGAGGGCGAGGCCGGGGGCGGCGGCGTCCATGAGCGACCAGAACGAGAGGTGCCTGGACCGCATGACGGGAACGGCGGCGAGCACGCCGCCGACCAGTCCGCCGAAGAGCGAGATCCCGCCCTCCCAGACGGCGAACACCGACAGGGGTGCGTCGGCGTAGTCGCTCCAATGGTTGACCACGTAGGCCAACCGGGCGCCGACGAGGGCCCCGATGGCCGCCCGGGTGAGCATCTGGAACACGAGATCGTCGGCGACGCCGAGACGCCGGGTGGCGGGCAGCAGCAGACGGGCCCCGGCGAGGAACCCCAGGACGGTGGCGATGCCGTGGGGCGAGACCCGCAGGGGGCCGATGGCGATGGTGACGAGCGGATCGAACTGGAGCAGGGCGAGCATGGAAGATCTCTCAGGCTGGGGGTCGGCCGACGTCGCGCTCGCAAGCGTCGGTACAGGATCAACGTCGTAGCGGGCCTCGATCGAACCAACCGAACCACCACATGCTCGACGCCGCGATGCCGATGGCGACCGGGGCCCAGAGTTCCTGATGACCGCCCGGCATGATATCGATCTCCAGTAAGGCGAGGTCGTTCACGGCGAACAGTCCGACGCCCAGCACCACCAGCAGCGAACCGGCGACTCGTGCCATGATGGCCGCGGCGGGGGTGGGTTGGCCGACGCTTGCGCCCGCGTCGGACGCGCCGTGACCGACGACGCCTGCACCGCAGCGATGTCCTCGGCCGACGGGGCCACGAGCTTACGATCACCCGGGGGCGACGACCCACGTCGGGGCGACGGCTGCTTCCTCGGCCGAGTCACGACATCGATGCTAGCTACGACACCCTGTCGGAGCGAGCGCCCCGCCGACCGATCTGACCGGAGGCGGCCGGAACGTTCAGATCGGCGGCCAGCCGGCATCGGCGAACCATCGCTGCAGCGGGCGGAACAGCTCCTGCCAGCGCCCCGTGAGGAACAGGATGCCCACCACGACGAGAAGCCCGCCGCCGAACTGCTCGACGGCGCGTCCATGGCGTCCGAGAAAGTCGACCGAGCATTGCGCCCGCCGATAGCCGACGGCGAGCAGCACGAACGGGATGCCGAGCCCGAGGCCATAGAGCGTGAGCAGGATCGCCCCCATACGGCCGAGCCGCTGACCGAGGCGGTGGCGAGGATCGTGGCCAACACCGGCCCGATGCACGGCGTCCATCCGGCGGCGAACGCCATGCCCAACGGGAACGCCCAGCCGGGTCCACGAGGTACCCGAGCCAGGTCCATACGTCGTTCACGCTGGAGGACAGGCACGCGCAGCAGCCCCATGGTCGACAGACCCAGTACCACGATGAGCACGCCGAAAAATCGGGTGATCCCCTCCTGGTTGCGGAGCAGCGCAGCCCCGAGGGCACTGGCCCCGAGCCCGAGGAGCATGAAGACGAAGGTGAACCCACCGACGAAACGCAACGCGGCGCGGACCGTCAGCCGTCGGGCGTCACGCTCGGACAGCCCTTCAGTGGGCAGCGCCGAGACGTACGAGAGGTAGCCCGGCATCAGCGGCAGGCAGCAGGGCGAGCTGAACGACAACAACCCGGCGACCACCGCCGCCAGCGCCAACAAGGCACCAGTCACTCGTCGGTGCTCGAACGCGGTCGGTCCACCGACGGCCCCGGGCCCTCCCACGCCAGGTCGTTCGTCGACGTCCGACCCCTGACCCAGAGGGCGGCGCCCGCGGCGGCGGTGACCGCCAGCACGACGACGCTCTCGACATGCGGGCGGGTCGGCGCGGTGCCGAGCCGAGGAAGCCAGACCGCGGCGATCGATCGCACCAGGGCGACACCGCCGACGGCGACGAGGAGCTTGCGGACCGGCGATACCGACCAGAGGTGGCGAACCGCGACCCCGAGGAGCACGACCAGGAGACCGACCACGATGCCGACCGGGAACTGTGGTGTTCCCAAGCCGGCAGGGACGAGACCGATCGGGCTGCTCGGCCCGAAGCAGCCGTCGCGCAAGAAGCACGTGAACTCGTAGGTGCCGTACCCCCACAACACG
>JBBJOU010000384.1:0-2803 GCA_037724305.1 Acidimicrobiales bacterium | reverse complement strand
TGTGGGACGGCCCCGAGGCGCCCGCTCCCCGCCAGGCCGGGCCGGCCGCCGCCCCCGCCCGCCGGGGGCCGGTGCCGACGGTCGCCGGTGGCGCCGACGCAGTGGAGGTCCTGGGGCGCAGCCTGGTCGTCGGACCCGGTGGCGCCGTACCCGCGCCGTGGTCGGCCTGCGAGCGGGTGGGGGTCACCGACCTCGGCGATGCCGGCACGCTCACCCGCCTCGAAGCCGCCTGGCGTGACCGCACGCCGTTGGTGATCGAGCTGACTTCGGACCTCGGGCTCGACGACGCCGAGCACCCGCCGGCTGACGTCGTCGACCTCGACCGGACACCCGTCGCCACGCTGGGGCCGTGGTTCTCGCCCCTGCTCGACCGCTGGCACCACGCGCTGTGGGCCAACGCGGCCGACGGGCGTGGACCCGGCGCCCCGACCTGGCGGTGGGCGGGCGAAGCGGTGGCCCGGCGGGCGACCGCCCACGACGGGCCCGCCGCCGACGTCGTGCTCGCCGACGGCATCCCGGTGTGGTGCGACGGTGGTCCGATCGGCCCGGTCGAGGGCGCCGCCGTGGTGCACCGGGTCGCCATCGAGCACGGGTCGCTCACCCCCTTCGGCACCGGCGCCCCGACCGCCGAGCTCGCCCCCGACCAACTGGCGGCCGTCGCCCACCGGGGCGGGGCCGCCCGCATCGTCGCTCCGGCCGGCTCGGGCAAGACCCGCGTGCTCACCGAGCGGGCCCGTCACCTGCTCGGCGAGTGGGCGCTGCCGGCATCCGCGGTGTGCCTGGTGGCGTTCAACGTGCGCGCCCGCGAGGAGCTGCAGGCCCGCACGACCGACCTGCCCCGGCTGCACATCCGCACGCTCAACAGCCTCGGCCTCGCCATCGTCGACGGCGCCCCACCGTTCGGCGCCCGCCGCCGGGGGTTGGCGGTGCTGGGCGAGCGCGACGTCCGCCAGGTGCTCGACGGCCTGGTCACCTTCCCCCGTCGGGCCGCCACCGACCCGGCGGCGGCGTGGATCGAGGCGCTGTCGTCGGCCCGCCTCGGCCTGCGCGACCCCCTCGAGGTCGAGGCCGACTTCGGCGGCGACGTCGACGGCCTGGTCGACGTCCTGCCCCGCTACCGGGCGGCGCTGGCGGCGCGGGGCGCGGTCGACTTCGACGAGCAGATCATCGGCGCCGTCGAGGTGCTGCTCACCGACACCGGGGCCCGGGAGCGGGCCCGGCGGGCGTGCCGGGTGCTGCTGGTCGACGAGTTCCAGGACCTCACGCCCGCCCACCTGCTGCTCATTCGCCTCCTGGCCGGCCCCGACGGCGCCGTGGTCGGCGTCGGCGACGACGACCAGACCATCTACGGCTACGCCGGTGCCTCCCCCGAGTGGCTGCTGCGCTTCGCCACCGCCTTCCCCACCGCTGGCGACCAGGCGCTCGAGGTCAACTACCGGTGCCCACCGGCGGTGGTCGAGGCCGCCGCCAACCTGCTCACCCGCAACCGGCGACGGGTGGCCAAGGTCATCCGCCCGGCCCCGGGGCGCCCCGTCGAGCCCGACGCCTTGCGTGTCGTCGACGGCGGCGACGACCCGGTGGCCGCCACCGTCGCCGAGGTCGGAACCCGCCTGGCAGCCGGCGCCGCCCCGGCCGACGTGGCCGTGCTGACCCGGGTCAACAGCGTGCTCGCCCCGGTGCAGGTGGCGCTGCGCCATGAGGGCGTCCCGGTGATGAGCGCGGTCGACGCCGGCTTCCTCGAGCGGTCGGGGGTGCGCGCCGCCTTGGCCTGGCTGCGGGTGGGGGTGGCCGCCTCGACCGGGGCCCGGCTGCGGGGCGTCGACCTGGCGGCCGCCGTTCGCCGCCCGAGCCGGGGGGTGTCGTCGAAGCTGGTCGAGTGGATCGGCGAGCAGCGCACGGTGGCCGACCTGCGCCGCCTCGCCGGCCGCTTGTCGCGCGACCGCGACGCCGAGAAGGTCGATCGCTTCGCCGACGACATCGCCCTGGTGGCCGGGGCGGCGGGGGGGAGCAGCACGGCGGCGGGGGGGAGCAGCACGGCGGCGGGGGGGAGCAGCACGGCGGCGGGCGGCGGCAGCTCGGCGGCCATGCTGCGAGCGGTGCGCGACCAGGTCGGCCTCGACGACGCGGCCATGAGCCTCGACGGCGCCCACCGCCGCCTCGACCGCTCGGCCCACATCGACGACCTCGACGCCCTCGTCGCCCTGGCCCGCCTGCATCACGATCCCGACGGCTTCGAGGGGTGGCTGCGTGACGCGCTCGACGTGGCGCCCGACCCCGACGGCGTGCGCCTCGCCACCATCCACTCGGTCAAGGGCCGGGAATGGCCCCACGTGGTCGTCCACCACGCCACCGCCGGCCTGCTGCCGCACCGCTTGGTCGCCGACGTCGAGGAAGAGCGCCGGGTCTTCCACGTCGGGCTGACCCGTGGGCGCGACACCGTCGCCATCGTGCACGGCCGCCCGGCGTCGCCCTTCGTCGGCGAGCTGGCGCTTCCGGGCGAGCCCCCACCCGAGCGGGCGCGCCCCCCCGCCGTCGCCAGCCGCGGCGCACCGGAGCACCGCCGCGAGCCGGCGCCGGCCACCGGCGACCCCGGCCTGGTGGAGGCCCTCAAGGCATGGCGATCGGGCATGGCCAAGGCCGAGGGGAAGCCCGCCTACGTCTACCTCACCGACGCCACCATCGACGCCATCGCCACCGCCCGGCCCGCCGGCATGGCCGGCCTCGCCCGCATCAAGGGCATCGGCCCGGCCAAGCTCGAGCGCTACGGCGACGAGCTCCTCGCCGTCCTCGACGCCGCCACCGA
>JBBJOU010000383.1:0-2805 GCA_037724305.1 Acidimicrobiales bacterium | reverse complement strand
GCCCCTTGACCCGCTCGCCGGCGTTGCCGACCGATGGTGGGAGCGCAGGTAGCGTCCTGGCTCGATGACCGTCAAGGAGAAGATCGAGGGCGCCGACGCAAACGCGTCGCGAGCCGCGCCGGTCGGCCGGCTCGCCGATCGCGGTCTCGAGCTCGCCGAGGATTTCGTCTACATCCTGGCGGCGCTGATGCTGCTGGCGGCAGCCGGCGCCGTGCTGGTCGCCACCGCCTACGGGCTCGCGACCCATGTCGCCGACGGCACCGCCGAGGCGGTCGTCACCGCCCTCGACGGCCTCCTGCTGGTGTTCATCGTGCTGGAGCTCCTGGCCGGCGTGCGGGCCACGGTGGCCGAGCACCGCCTGATCGCCGAACCCTTCCTGCTGGTGGGGATCATCGCCTCGATCAAGGAGATCGTCGTGCTGACCCTCAAGGTCCAGGAGACCCGGGGCGCCGCCGGGAGCGAGTTCTCCGACGCCATGATCGAGATCGGCGTCCTGGGCGGGCTCGTCGTCGGTCTCTCGGTGGCCAGCTACCTCGTGCGCCGCAAGGAACGCGAGCCCGAGGAGGAAGACGAAGACGACGACGGGCCCTGATCCGAGGCCCGGCGACGACGTATCACCCCGGCGCGCCCGGTCGCCGCACGACCGCCCGTAGCGTCGGCAACGTGGCACTGCGGGACCCGACCGAGCACCTCGACCCCAAGGTCCGTCGCCTGTGGGCGGTGCAGGACGTGCTCGGCGCGCTCGGTGTCGGCGCCGTCGGCGCCGTGCTCCTGGTCGGTGTCGACGCGACCGGCGCCGATGCGGGAGGCGCCGGGGTGGCGCTCGTCGTCGTCGCCGCACTCGGCGCACTCGGCCGCGCCGCCTGGGCGCCCGGGGTGCGGTGGCGCCACCACCGCTACGAGGTGCTCGACGAAGGCCTGTTCATCGCCAGTGGCTGGTTGGTACGGCGCCGCCACCTCGTGCCCCACGCCCGGGTGCAGACCGTCGACACCCGGTCCGACCCCCTCATGCGGGCCTTCGGGCTGGTCGAGGTCCAGGTCCGCACCGCCTCCCACCAGGGCTCGGTGACGCTGCCCGGCTTGGCCGCCGACGTGGCCGACGACCTTGTCGCCGTCCTCGCCGCGCGCGCCGGCCACGACCAGGCCACATGACCGAGCGCAGCGAGGGAATGCCGGGCGCGCGAGCGCCAGCGAGCCGCCCGGACGATGGGGCCCGGGGGCGCAGCCCCCGAGAAGCACAGACCGAGCGCAGCGAGGGAATGCCGGGCGCGCGAGCGCCAGCGAGCCGCCCGGCGATGATCGCCCGGCGCCGCCTGTCGCCGGCGCTGGTGCTGGTCCACGGGATCACCTGGGCCCGGCGGGGCGGACTGCCCGCGTTCGTCCTGCTCCTCGGCCGGCCCCTCCCCTTCGTCGTCACCGTCGTCGCCGTCGCGCTCGCGGTGGGGGTGCCCGCCCTCGTCCTGACCTGGCAGCGGTGGACCTACGCCGTCGGGGACGACCGCCTCGAGGTCCGCCGGGGGATCGTCAACCGGTCCGTCCGCGTGGTCCGCCTCGACCGGGTCCGCGGCGTCGAGGTCAACGCCCCGCTGGTCCCTCGTCTGCTCGGCCTCGTCGAGGTACAGATCGAGGTGGCCGCCGGCGGTCCCGGCGGGGCCGAGGTCCGCCTCCCGGCGGTGCGGCGCGACGAGGGAGACCGGCTGCGGGCGGTGCTCCTCGATCGGGCGCCCGTCGGCGCGATCGGCGACGGGCCGGCCCCGGCCGAGGCCAACGCGTCCGTCCTCGGGGCCGGCGACCGGGTCCTGCACCGCAGCCGCACCGGCCTGCTCCTGGCCGGCGGCGCCACGAGCCTGCGCTACGTCGCCGCTCCCCTCGCCCTGGGCGTTGCCCTGCTGGAGACGGTCGACGACCTCGGGGCCGTCGATCCTCGCGACGCGGTCGGTGCCCTCGACGGCGTGACGCCGAACGTCGTGGGCGTCGCCGTGGTGGTCGTGCTGGCGATCGGGGCGCTGGTCGGGCTCGGCGCCCTCGGCCAGCTCGTCACCGACCGCGGCTTCACCCTGACCGACCGTCCCGACGAGAGCCGCCTGGTCAGCGAGCGGGGACTGCTCACCCGCCGGGTGGTGAGCCTCGACCGCGCACGCGTACGTGGCGTCGACGTGACCGACGGCCTGTTGCGGCGACCGTTCGGGCTCGTGCACGTCGAGGCGGTGGTCGGCGGTGCCTCCGGGGGCGAGCCGGGCCGCACCGCCCTCGTCCCCGTCGCCCGGGCGGCCGAGGCGTGGGCGGTGGCCGAGGCGGTGCTCGGCCCGCTCCCCCCCGCCGACGCGGTGCGGCGCCATCCCGCGGCGGCGCTGCCCCGGCGCCTGGCGCGGGCGGTCGTGGTGCCGGCGGCACTGACGGTGGCCGCTGCTCTTCTCGGATTCACCGTGCTCGCCGTCGGCGCTGCCGTCGTCGCCGTCGGCGGCATCCCCCTCGGCTACGACCGCTGGCGCCGCCTCGGCCACGCCACCGACGGCTCGTGGTTCGTCGTACACGAGGGCACGATCGTCCACCACCGCACCGTCGTCGCCGCCGACGCCATCGTCGCCCTGCGCATCGTGTCGTCACCGACCCAACGCCGCGCCGGCCTCTGCACCCTCCACGCCGACCTCGGCGCCGGCGCCGGCACCCGCCGCGCCCTCGACCTCAGCGCGTCGGACGCCGACGCCCTCGCTCGCCTCCTGTTCCCGACCCTCACTGCGACGCTGTAGGCCCCTTGTCGGCCGGCGTCCCCGGCCCGGAGGTCACCCGCTCGGCCTCGGCGGC
>JBBJOU010000382.1:0-2805 GCA_037724305.1 Acidimicrobiales bacterium | reverse complement strand
GGCGTGCACCGACTGAGGCGTGAGGCCGATGTGGCCCATGACCGGGATCTCGGCGTCGACGATGGCCTCGACCACCGCCACCCGCTTGGCACCGCCCTCGAGCTTCACCGCCCGGGCCCCGGCACGCACCAGCACGGCGGCGTTGCGCACGGCGTCGGGGACCGAGGTGTGATAGCTGAGCCACGGCAGGTCGCCGACCACCAGCGCCGACGGCCGGGCCCGGGCCACCGCGGCGGTGTGGTGGGCGAGGTCAGCGACGGTGACCTGCAGGGTGTCGTCGTAGCCGAGCACCACCATGGCGACGGAGTCGCCGACCAGGATCAGGTCGGCACCGGCAGCGTCGACCATGCGGGCGCCGGGGGCGTCGTAGGCCGTGACCATGACGAGCGGGACGGCGCCGTCACGGACCTTGCGGGCGCGCACCTCGGGGACCGTGCGGTCGCGCCGGCCAGGATCGACATCAGCCATGGTGGACCTCCTCAGCCATGGTGGACCTCCTCGCCGTCCAGCGCCCGAACGGCTGCCGGCGGCGGTGATCAGTGTACCGCCGGAGCGCGACCCGTACGGCCACCACCCCGGTTCCTCAAGAACGAGTCGCGCCGGCCGACGAGGGCGTGGAGGTGCCGCAGTGGCGATCCCGGCGACGCCGGGGGTCGTGAGAGGGACGGATGCACATCGCGAGGGCGCACGGGAGGTCCGGTCGGGCCCGGGACGAGGCGGCGCGCCCGGACCGGGTGCGGCCGTGACCCTCCCCGACGGTGTCGGCACCGACGGCCTGGTCGGTGGGCGGTACGCCCTCGACCGCCTGCTCGCGCACAGCAACGAGGTGGCGACCTACACCGGCGTGGACACCGTCGACGGGGCACCCGTCATCGTCAAGATCGTCGCCACGGCCGGGGTGTCCACCGCCGCCCGCCTGCGCCTGGAGCACGAGGCGAACGTCCTCCAGTCGCTCGACGAGGCGACGTTCCGCCCCCTGCTGGCCAGTGGGAACGACGGTCAGCGCTTCTACCTCGTGCAGCCCCGCCTCGAGGGCCGGACCCTGCGGGACCGTCTCGAGGACGGCCCCCTCTCGGTGGCCGCCGCCCTCCGCGTCGGCCGCGACGTGCTCGAGGTCCTGCGCCGGGCCCACGACCAGGGCGTGCTGCACCGCGACGTCAAGCCCGCCAACATCATCGTCCGGGGCAGTGCGCCCCTCGAGCGGGGCGAGCTCATCGACTTCGGTCTCGCCGGCAGCGCCGGTCTCGAGGTGTCGCTGCGCGACGAGCCCGTCGGCACCGCCCGCTACCTGGCGCCGGAGGCGTGCGGGCTGATCGGACTGGGCGTCGACCCCCGGTCGGACCTCTACTCCCTCGGCGTCGTGCTCTTCGAGTGCCTGGCGGGCCGTCCCCCGTTCGGCGGCGACCGCGTGGGGGAGGTGCTCCGCCACCACCTGAACACCCCGCCCCCACACCTGCGGGCCCTGGGTGTCGCCGTGCCCCGGGCCGTCGACGGCGTCGTGCAACGGCTGCTGACCAAGGATCCCGACGGGCGCTACCAGTCGGCGTCGTCGGTGGTGGCCGACATCACCGAGATCATCGACGCCCTCGACGCCGGCGTGGCCGATCCGGCCGTCGCCGCCGGCCTCCACGACCGCCGGCACGCCCTGACCGAGCCCTCCTTCGTCGGCCGGGCCGACGTGCTGGGGACCCTCACCGGGTTGCTCGACCGCGCCACCCGCGCCGACGGCGGCCTGGTGCTCGTCGAGGCCGAGTCCGGGGGTGGCAAGACCCGTCTCCTCGACGAGGTCGCGCTCCAGGCCGCCCAGCAGCACTTCTGGGTGCTGCGAGGCCAGGGGGTGGACCGGGGGGCGCAGCGCCCGTTCCAGGTGCTCGACGGCGTCGTGCACGGCATCGTCACCGCCGCGACCGAGCCCGGCGCGTCGGCGGCCTCCGACCTGCGCCGCCGGCTCGGCGTCCGGGCGGCCGCCACCGCCGCCGCCCTTCCGGGGTTGGCCGTGACGTTGGGCGCGGCCGACCAGGCGGAGCTCGGCCCCGAGGAGTACGGGGAGGCCCGCAGCCTCGACGCGCTGACCGCCCTGCTCGACTCGCTCGGCCGACCCGACCGGCCCGCCCTCGTGATCCTCGACGACTGCCAGTGGGCCGACGGCCTGACCATCGCCCTGCTCCGCCGCTGGCAGGCGCGCCGGGCGGACGGCGACGGCGCGCACGTGCTCGTGGTGGCCGCCTTCCGCACCGACGAGGTCCCCGCCGGCCACGCACTGCGGGCGCTGGACCCCCTGAGCACGGTGGCGTTGGCGCCCTTCGGTGCCGGCGACGTCGAGGCCCTGTGCTCGTCGATGGCCGGACCGCTCCCCGACGGCACGGTGGCGACCGTCGTGCGCCTCGCCGAAGGGAGCCCGTTCATGGCCTCGGCCGTGCTCCGGGGCATGGTCGAGGCGGGCGCCCTCCGCGACACACCCGCGGGCTGGGAGGTCGACCCCGGCCCGATGGGGGACGTCCAGACGTCGCGCCGCGCCGCGCTCCTGCTGACCCGCCGCTTCGAGTTGCTCGGCCCCGGCGCCCTCACCCTGCTCACCATGGGCGCCGTGCTCGGCAAGGAGTTCGACCTCGGTCTGGCGGTGGCGCTGACCGGCCAGCCCGCCTCGGAGGTCACGCCCGCCCTCGACGAGCTCCGGCGGCGGCGCATCCTCTGGGTGGACGTCGGCCCGACCGAAGCCGGGGAACAGAGCGAGAGTCGCTGCTCGTTCGCCCACGACAAGCTGCGGGAGACGCTGCTCAGCCGGCTCGCCACCGCCGAGTGCAT
>JBBJOU010000381.1:0-2813 GCA_037724305.1 Acidimicrobiales bacterium | reverse complement strand
CCGTGGGAGCTGGGCCTGGCCGAGACCCAGCAGACGCTGCTGCTCAACGGCCTGCGCGACCGGATCGTCGTGCAGACCGATGGACAGATGAAGACCGGGCGCGACGTCGTGATCGCCGCCCTCCTCGGTGCCGAGGAGTTCGGGTTCTCCACCGCCCCGCTGGTGGTCTCGGGCTGCATCATGATGCGGGTCTGCCATCTCGACACCTGTCCGGTCGGTGTCGCCACCCAGAACCCCGAGCTCCGCAAGCGCTTCAGCGGCAAGCCCGAGTTCGTCGAGCACTTCTTCGCCTTCGTGGCCGAGGAGGTGCGCGAGCACCTCGCCGCGCTGGGGTTCAGAACCCTGGCTGATTGCATCGGCCACGTCGAGTGCCTCGACACCCGCGCCGCCGTCGACCACTGGAAGGCGTCCGGGCTCGACCTCGGACCCATCCTCGAGCCGGCCACCTCGCCCTGGCCCCAAGACCTGCACTGCACCAAGACGCAGGACCACGGCCTCGACAAGGCGCTCGACAACGAGCTCATCCGGTTGGCCGAGCCGGCGCTGTCCGACGGCCAGCCCGTGCGCATCGACCTGCCCATCCGCAACGTCAACCGCACGGTCGGCACCATGCTCGGCCATGAGCTCACGAAGCGCTACTCCGGCGGCGGCCTCCCGGCCGACACCATCGACATCACCTTTACCGGTTCGGCCGGTCAGAGCTTCGGCGCCTTCCTGCCCCCCGGCATCACGCTGCGCCTCTATGGCGACGCCAACGACTACGTGGGCAAGGGCCTCTCCGGCGGGCGCCTCGTCGTGCGGCCTCCGCTCGACGCCCATCCCGACTTCGTGCCCGAGGACAACGTGGTGGCCGGCAACGTCATCCTCTACGGGGCGACGAGAGGCGAGCTGTACCTGCGGGGCACGGTCGGCGAGCGCTTCTGCGTGCGCAACTCCGGCGCCACCGCAGTGGTCGAGGGCATCGGCGACCATGGCTGTGAGTACATGACCGGCGGCCGGGTCGTCGTCATCGGCGGGACCGGCCGCAACTTCGGCGCCGGCATGTCCGGCGGGCTGGCGTTCGTCCACGACACCGACGACAGCTTCCACACCCGGCTCAACACCGAGATGGTCGACCTCGACCCGCTCGACGACGACGACCGCGACTGGCTGCGGACCACCCTGCGCCGCCACGTGGCCGAGACCGGCTCGACGGTGGCGTCGGCCATCCTCGGCGCCTGGCACGACGAGGTGCGCCACTTCAAGAAGGTCTTTCCCAAGGACTACAAGCGGGTGCTCGACGCCGCCCGCCTCGCCGAGGAGCAGGGCAAGGACGTGCTCGAGGCGATCATGGCGGCGGCGCACTGATGGGTGACATCCAGGGGTTCATGAAACATCCCCGCGCCCTTCCGGCCCGGCGGCCGGTGCCGGTGCGGCTGCGGGACTGGAAGGAGGTCTACGAGCCGTTCGCCGCCGACGACCTCGCCGAGCAGGCGAGCCGGTGCATGGACTGCGGCATCCCCTTCTGCAACGCCGGGTGCCCGCTCGGCAACCTCATCCCGGACTGGAACGACCTCGTCTACCGGGGGCAGTGGCAGGAGGCCGTCGAGCGCCTGCACGCCACCAACAACTTCCCCGAGTTCACCGGGCGGCTGTGCCCGGCCCCGTGCGAGGGGGCGTGCGTGCTCGGCATCAACGCCGATCCCGTCACCATCAAGCAGGTCGAGGTCGAGATCATCGACCGGGCGTGGGCCGAGGGCTGGGTCACCCCGGTCGTGCCCGCCACCCGCACCGGCCGGCGCGTCGCCGTCGTCGGCTCCGGGCCCGCCGGCCTCGCCGCCGCCCAACAGCTGACCCGGGCGGGTCACGACGTCGTCGTGTACGAGCGAGCGGACCGCATCGGGGGGTTGCTGCGCTACGGCATCCCTGAGTTCAAGATGGAGAAGCGCCACATCGAGCGCCGCATCACCCAGATGGAAGCCGAGGGCACCCGGTTCCGGACCGGTGCCGACGTCGGCGGCACGGGCGACGGGGCGGTCGACGTCGCCGAGGTGCTGGCCCACGACGCCGTGGTGCTGGCCGGCGGCGCCACGGCGTGGCGCGACCTCCCAGTGCCCGGCCGCGAGCACACCGGCACCTACCAGGCCATGGAGTACCTCCCGTGGTCGAACCGCGCCCAGGAGGGCGACCTGGGGGCCGACGCCGTCCCGATCAGCGCCGCCGGCAAGCACGTCGTCATCATCGGCGGCGGCGACACCGGCGCCGACTGCCTGGGCACCGCCCACCGCCAGGGGGCGGCGTCGGTGCACCAACTGGAGATCCTGCCCCGCCCGCCCGACACCCGGCCCGGGCACCAGCCCTGGCCCACCTACCCCATGACCTACAGGATCACTTCCGCCCACGAGGAGGGCGGCGAGCGCGTCTACGCCGTCAACACGACCGAGATCGTGGGCGACGAGAACGGCGACGTGCGCGCCCTGCGCCTGGTCGAGGTCGAGTCCGTCGACGGCCGGTTCGTCCCGACCCCGGGTTCGGAGTTCGAGCTCGTTGCTGAGCTCGTGCTGCTCGCCATGGGCTTCGTCGGCCCCGAACACCCCCTCCTCGACGCCATGGGCGTCGACAAGACCGAGCGCGGCCTGGCCGGGCGCGACGACCGCTGGAAGACCAACCTCGACCACGTCTTCGTCGCCGGCGACATGGGCCGCGGCCAAAGCCTCATCGTGTGGGCCATCGCCGAGGGCCGCGCCTGCGCAGCCGCCGTCGACGCCCATCTCATGGGCTCGACGTCGCTCCCGTCCCCGGTCGCCCCCGACTCCCGTTCCCTGGCCTGACCC
>JBBJOU010000380.1:0-2822 GCA_037724305.1 Acidimicrobiales bacterium | reverse complement strand
GTGGAGGGGCAGGACGGTGGTCAGCCCGGTCAGTTCGAAGACCTGGCGGACGCGCGGCCGGGTGACGACGAGGTGGAGCCCCCCGCCGAACGTGCGGCAGCGCTTCAGCACCCCCACCAACACGCCGAGGCCGGTGGAGTCGAGGAACTGCACGGCGCCCAGGTCGGCGACCACCGACGGGCAGGCGGCGGTGACGTGGCGCACGAGCGCCTCCCGGAGCCGGGGGGCGGTCGTGAGATCGACCTCGCCGGCGACGACCACGACCGTGACGCCGTCGATCTCACGCTCGGTCACCCCCAGGTCCATGGAGAAGGATCGTACCTCCCGGTGCGCGGGGTCGCCGGTGAGTGTCGCCGGATGCACCGGTTGGCGCCCGACGAACCACGGGTGTGTACTTACACGGGCGTGACCACCCTCGCCGCTGCCGCTTCCGACCTCGACGGGGTTCTCGCCGGCCTGGGGACCGCAGGACGCCTCGTGCACCTCGAACGCATCGCGGCTCGCGACGCCCGGCCGGCGGCACTGGCCCGGCCGTTGCCCCCGGCGGTCCAGGGGGCGCTGGGTGTCGACGGGTTCTGGTGCCATCAGGTGGAGGCCATCGACCTCGCCCGGGCGGGACGCTCGGTGGCGGTGGCCACCGGCACTGCGTCGGGCAAGTCGCTGTGCTTCCGGGCGCCCATCGCCGAGACCACCACCGACCCCGTCCACCCCGGAACCGCGCTCTGCCTGTTCCCGACCAAGGCGCTCGCCCGTGACCAGCTGCGGGCCTTCGCCGCGCTGGACCTGGCCGGACTGGTGGCTGCCCCCTTCGACGGTGACTGCTCGCCCGACGAGCGGGCGTGGGCCCGACGCCACGCCACCGTGGTGTGCACCAACCCCGAGATGCTCCACCACGGGCTGCTCCCCCACCACCGCCGGTGGGCGACGTTCCTCATGCGCCTGCGCTACGTCGTCGTCGACGAGCTCCACGCCTTCCGGGGGGTGTTCGGCTCGCACGTCGCCCACCTGCTGCGCCGCCTGCGCCGCCTCGTCGCCCTGCACCGGTCGGGCCTGCGGACGGCGCGGACCGAGCCGACCCTCGTCGCCTGCTCGGCGACCATCGGGGCGCCGGCGGCGCTGGCCGCCGCGCTGTGGGGGAGCCCGGTCACGGCGGTGACCGACGACGGCTCCCCCCGGGGCGAGCGCCTCGTCGCCCTGTGGCAGCCGCCGCTGCTCGACGGGGGGCACGCCGTCGCCCCGAGGCTCGCACCGACCAGCCCGCCGGTGGCGGCCGAACGGGCGGGGACGGCGGTGCTCGACGACGGGCACGACACCGGTCGGGCACCGACCCGGTGGTCGAGCGGTCCGACCCGGGGCAGCGCCCACGTCGAGACCGCCCTCGTGCTGGCGGGGCTGGTCGAGGCCGGCCACCGGGTCATCGCCTTCGTCCGCAGCCGGCGGGGGGTCGAGTTGGTGGCCGCCGATGCTCGCCGCCGGCTGCCTGCGGCGCAGGCCGGGACCGTGCGCCCCTACCGGGGCGGGTACCTCCCGGCCGAGCGGCGCGAGATCGAGGCCGAGCTGCACGGCGCCGCGCTCCGTGGGGTGGTCACCACCAACGCCTTGGAGCTCGGCGTCGACATCGGCGGTCTCGACGCCTGCGTGCTCGACGGCTTCCCGGGGACGATCGCCAGCTTCTGGCAGCAGGCGGGACGGGCGGGGCGGGAACGCCGGCAGAGCCTGGCGGTGCTGGTGGCCGGTGACGACCAGCTCGACCAGTGGCTGGTCGCCCACCCCGGCGAGCTGTTCACCCGGGCCCCGGAGCCGGCGGTGGTCAACCTCGCCAACCCCTACGTCCTGCACCCCCACCTGCGCTGCGCCGCCTTCGAGGCGCCCCTCACCCACGACGACGAGCGCTGGTGGTCGGGGCTGCTCGACGACGGCATACGGGATCTGGTGGCAGCAGGCGTCCTGCAGGTGCGCCGGCCGTTCGGGCGGAGCCGTTCGCCCTCGGCGGTGGTGGCCACCCCGGGGTACCCCGCCGACGGCGTCGGGCTCCGCTCGGGCTCCGGTCGCGAGGTCCGCATCACCGCCGTCGACGGCACCCCCGTCGGCACCGTCGACGCCTCCCGCGCCCCGGAGTTGGTCCACCAAGGCGCCGTCTACCTGCACCAGGGCGCCGCCTTCCGGGTGCTGGAGCTCGACCTCGCCGGCCGGCGGGCAATGGTCGTGGCCGACCCGGGCGTCGAGCACACCATGGCCCGCACCGATGTCACCGTGCGGATGGGTGCACCCGAGGCGAGTCGGGCGGTCGGGGGCCTGACCCTCGCCCTCGGGGCCGTCGAGATCGAGAGCCGGGTGGTGGGCTACCAGCGTCGCGACGCCCGCTCGGGCGAGGTCCTGGGGACCGCCGCCCTGGAGGTCGCCCCGACCCGCCTCGTCACCCGGGGGGCGTGGTGGACGGTCCCCGGTGACCTCCTCGACGCCGCCGGCCTGCACCCCGACCGGTGGCCGGGGACGCTGCACGCCGTCGAGCACGCCGCCATCGGCATCCTCCCCCTGTTCGCCATCTGCGACCGCTGGGACGTCGGTGGCGTGTCGACCGTGGCCCTCGAGGGTGGCGGCGCCGGGACGATCGTCGTGCACGACGCCTACCCCGGCGGCGCCGGCATCGCCGAACTGGCCTACGCCGCCGCCGACCGCCACCTCGCCGCCACCCTCGAGGTCATCGAGACGTGCCCGTGCACCGCCGGCTGCCCCTCGTGCGTCCAGTCCCCCAAGTGCGGCAACTGGAACGACCCCCTCGACAAGGCGGGCGCCGTCTCCCTCCTCCGCAAGGCCTTGGC
>JBBJOU010000379.1:0-2822 GCA_037724305.1 Acidimicrobiales bacterium | reverse complement strand
GTCGCCGGGGTGGCCGTCGGTTTCGTCGGGCGCTGGATGGTCCCGCCCCAGGTCAACCTGCCGGTGACGGTGGCGGTGAGCGGCGGCAACCGGCCGCGCCATCGCAGGCGAACGCGGCACCATCGAGATCGCCATGCCCGATCCTGAGGTCCTCGCCGCCCCGACCACGCTCGGCGATCGCGTCCTGGCGCTGCCCGACGGCGACGCCGACGCCGTGCTCGATGTCTTCACCACCTGGGTGGCCGAGTCCGGCATCGAGCTCTACCCGGCCCAGGAGGAGGCGGTGCTCGAGGCGTACAGCGGGAGCAACGTCATCGTCGCCACCCCCACCGGCTCGGGGAAGTCGATGGTGGCCCTCGCCGCTCACGCCGCCGCCCTCGGTCAGGGCGGTCGCACCTTCTACACCGCGCCCATCAAGGCACTGGTGAGCGAGAAGTTCTTCGCCCTCTGCCGCCAGCTCGGCTCCGAGCACGTCGGGATGATGACCGGCGACGCCGCCGTCAACGCCGGCGCCCCGGTCATCTGCTGCACCGCGGAGATCCTCGCCAACCTCGCGCTGCGCGAGGGAGCGGACGCTCCCGTGACCCAGGTGGTCATGGACGAGTTCCACTACTACGCCGACCCGGACCGGGGATGGGCCTGGCAGGTGCCGCTGCTCACGCTGCCCCGGGCCCAGTTCGTCCTCATGTCGGCCACCCTCGGCGACGTCACCCGGTTCCGAGACGACCTCACCGCCCGCACCGGCCGGCCCACCGCGGTGGTGGCCAACGCCACCCGTCCTGTCCCCCTCGACTTCGAGTACCGCCGCACCACGCTGCTCGACTCGATCGACACCCTGCTGGCCACCGGTCGGGCCCCGATCTACGTGGTCCACTTCACCCAGGCCGCCGCCGTCGAGCGGGCCCAGGCCCTGATGAGCGTCAACCTCTGCACCAAGGAGGAGAAGGACGCCATCAGCGCCGCCATCGGCGCCTTCCGCTTCGGGCCCGGCTTCGGTCGCTACCTGGGCCGCTACGTCCGTCACGGCATCGGCGTGCACCACGCCGGGATGCTGCCCAAGTACCGGCTGCTCATCGAGAAGCTGGCCCAGGACGGCCACCTCAAGGTGATCTGCGGCACCGACACCCTCGGCGTCGGCATCAACGTCCCCATCCGCACGGTGCTGCTCACCCAGCTGTGCAAGTACGACGGCACCAAGACCCGGCTGCTGAGCGCCCGTGAGTTCCACCAGGTGGCCGGTCGCGCCGGACGCGCCGGCTTCGACACCGCCGGCACGGTGTGGGCCCAGGCCCCCGAGCACGTGGTCGAGAACGACAAGGCCCTGGCCAAGGCGGGAGACGACGCCAAGGCCAAGCGCAAGGTCGTGCGCAAGAAGCCGCCCGAGCGGGGCTTCGTGGCGTGGAGCGAGGACACGTTCACCAAGATCATCGCCGCGCCGCCCGAGCCGCTCACCTCCAGCTTCGCGGTGACGCACTCGATGCTGCTCAACGTGCTGGCCCGGCCGAGTGGTGGCGTCGATGCCCTGAAGCGGCTCCTGACCGACAACCACGAACCCCGTGCCCGCCAGCGGGCCCACGTGCGCCGCGCCATTGCCATCTACCGCTCGCTGCTGGCCACCGGCGTGGTCGACCGCGTCGACGGCCCCGCCGGTCCCGACGTGCGGGTCAACGTCGACCTGCAGCGGGACTTCCGCCTCAACCAGGCCCTGTCGCCCTTCGTCATGCACGCGGTCTCCCACCTCGACCGTGACGCTGACGACTACGCCCTCGACGTGGTGTCGATGGTCGAAGCCACCGTCGAGGAGCCCCGGGTGGTGCTGGCCGCCCAGCTCTCCAAGCTCAAGGGCGAGGTGGTCAACGAGCTCAAGTCGCGCGGCGTCGAGTACGACGAGCGCATGGCCGTGCTCGAGACGCTCGAACACCCCAAGCCGTTGCGGGACGAGACCTACGCGCTGTTCAACGACTACCGAGTGGACCACCCGTGGGCGGCCGACCACGCCATCGCCCCCAAGTCGGTGGCCCGCGACCTGTGGGAGCGGGCCGTCACCTTCTTCGGCTACGTCGAGCACTACGGGCTGAACCGCTCCGAGGGGATGCTGCTGCGCTACCTCACCGACGTCTACAAGGGCCTGGTGCAGGCCGTCCCCGAGGACGCCAAGACCGAGGCCGTCTACGACCTCACCGAGTGGCTGGGCGAGCTGGTGCGCCAGGTCGACTCCAGCCTCATCGACGAGTGGGACCGCCTCCGGGCGGGCATCGAGCCCGACGAGGTCCTCGCCCTCGCCGATCAGGCCGACCGGGTGCCCGACAACCCCCGCGGCGTCACGGCCAACGCCCGTGCGTTCCGGATCATGGTGCGCAACGAGTCCTTCCGCCTCGTCGACCTCCTCGCCCGCCGCCGTTACGCCGCGCTGGCCGAGACGACGTCGTGGAAGTCGACGGCGTGGACCGAGGCGGCGGCGCCGTACTGGGCGCGCCACGACTCGATCGCCACCGGCGCCGACGCCCGCTCGGCCGCCCGCTTCGAGGTGGCCGAGGACGCCGCCACCCGGACGTGGACCGTGCGCCAGCGCCTCGAGGACCCCGCCGGCGACGACGACTGGGCCCTCGTGCTCACCGTCGACCTGGCCGCCTCCGACGACGCCGGCATCGCCGCCGTCGATGTCGTCGCCCTCACCGACTCGCCCTGAACGCCGGCTCGCGTGAACGCAAGTGACCAGCATGACGCCGGCGAAGCCGTCCTCGCCGTGAGCCCTTCGGCGACGCCTGTGTCAGTTGACGCGGGGGTCGGCGGGGACGCGGGCCACGCGGGCGAGAGTGCCG
>JBBJOU010000378.1:0-2823 GCA_037724305.1 Acidimicrobiales bacterium | reverse complement strand
GTGGGTGCTCAGGTAGTCCAACGCGGACTGCGACATGACGATCCTTCCGGCCTTCCGGCGATGGTGCTCGGCGTGGCGACACCCCCCGTCGGGCGCCGTCGGCGGCGCACGATAGTGCACCTCGTCGGGCGCCGTCGGCCCCGGCTCAGGGGTCGGCCGGGAGGCCGGTGAAGCGCAGCAGCGCCAGCACCTCGTCGCGCACCGCGGGATCGTCCGAACCGAGGATGTCGATGAAGCGGAAGACGCCGTCGTCACCGATCGAGAGGATGGCGGTGGTCGCCGTGCCGTCGGACAACGTGAAGCTGGCGGAGACCGCCTCCAGCGTCACGACCCCGCCGCCGACCTGCTCGGCCTCGATGGTGACGTCTTCGAGCGGGACGTCGACGCCCGGCACCTGGAGGTCGACGAAGCCGGTGAGGGCGTCCTCCTGGGAACCTTCCTGCACGGCGCCGGGGATGACGTTGATCCCGACGGTGAGGTCCCGCTCCAGGCTCTCGAAGGAGCCGAAGTCGTCGGTCTGGCCGTCAGCCTCGGCTTCACCCACCTCCCGATCGAAGCCGGCCGGGACGCAGAGGGTGAACCCTTCGGGACCGTCGACCACCAGCTCGAACTCGTCGCCGAGCGGGCCGGCCTCGATGGTGGTCGACGCGGTGCCGAGCAGGATGCCGCCGGGGCCCCACAGCTCGACCTCGTAGTCGCCCGCCGCCGGGCAGTCACCGGCCTGGCCGACGGCGAGGCCGGAGGTGGGGTCCTCGACGGGGCGGACGTCGGTCAATCCGGAGGAGGTCTCGAAGGTGTCGCCACCCTCGGGCCGGAAGTAGTAGACGGCGGCCACCGGCGTACCCGGCTCGAGGCCGGCGACGGCGTAGGTGGCCTCCACGAAGCGTCCCGCCCGAGCGAGGATGATGTCGGTCGCTTCGAGGTCCTCGTCGACGTCCGGGCACCCGCCACCCTCGGCGGCGGCGGCGCACGGGCCGACCTGGAGCTGGAGGTCGGCGAGGTCGGCCTCGAAGCGCCGCGCCAGTTCCTCCACGTCGTCGGCGTCGTCGCTGTCGACGAGGTCGCGCACGATCCGCAGGTCGGTGCGGGCGCCGGCCACGATCTGGTCGCGCAGGAACGCCTGCGGTTCGGTCTCGAGCAGGCGGGTGCCGGCCCGGTAGGCGACCGCCGCCTGGCGCTCGTCGCCGAGGCCGACGTAGGACACGCCGAGGTTGTAGAAGACCTGGGCCAGCTGGTCGTTCTGGTCCACGGCCTGCTCGGTCAGGTCGACCGAGCGCTCGAAGTCGCCCTGCAGGAAGGTGAAGAAGCCGAGGTCGGCGAGGGTGGTGAGATCGGAGTCGCCGCCGTTGGCCACCGCCGCCTCGAGGTCCTCGACGGCGCGGTCGAGCGCCTGGGGGTCGGTGACGCTGATGAAACCGGTCCGATCGGCCTGCGGTGAGCCGGCCAGGAAATGGGCCTCGCCCCGCCGGGCCCGGGCGGCGGCGTAGTCGGGCTCGTCCGCGATCACCTCGTCGAGGATGGCGATGGCGTCGTCGGGGCGCCCGGCGGCGAGCGCCCGGCCCGCCTCGGCGGTGCGGCGGATGGCGGCCTCGGAAGGCGCCGAGACGTCATCGAGAGCGATGGTGACCGACCAGGCGGCGCACACCAGGGCGATGGCCACGCCGGGCAGGGCGAGCAGTGCCCGGGACCGGCCCTGCACGGTGAGCGAGAGGCCGAGCAGGAAGAGCGCCACCGCCAGCACGGTGATCACCGCCACGTAGGTGTCGGCCTTCCTGCCGTGGCCGTTGGCCTGCTCGGCCCGCACCCCCTGGCGGAGGCGGTCCTGGTCGGGCTGCTGGTTGAGGGCGGCGAACAGCTCGTCGGCCGCCGTCACGCTGGCGGCGGCCGACGTCGCCTCCGCCGCGGTGAGCGGTGACTGGTCGGCCAGGGCCGCCTGCATCTCGGCGAGGCGCTCGACCGCGGCCGGGAGGGGGCCGGCCTCACCATCGGGAGCCTGGTCGGCGCGGTTGGCGGCGAGCGCCTCCTGGGCGCGGAGCAACTCGCGCTCGATGAACACGCCGTTGTCGGCCCGGAAGCCGCTGGAGGCGTCGACCTGGGCGCCGAGGCCCTCGATGGCGAAGATGGCGGCGTCGCGGGCCGCGTTCTCCTCGCGGTTGGATTCCACCGCCTGGAAGTAGGCGAGCACCGCGCCGAGCAACGTCACCAGCACCACCGCCACCGCGATGCGACGGCGGAAGAGGGGGGCGCCGTGGTCGACCTCGTCGAGCACCTCGGGGCGGCCCAACTCGACGTCGGGCATGGTCAGGTGCCTCCGAGCAGGGCGACGCCGGTGGCGGCGACCCACACCACGACCGCGGTGCCGGCGAGGAGCAGCCGCGGTCGCTGGCGCCGGCTGATCTGGGCGAGCGTGAGGAGGACCACGGCGAGGACGAGGGGAATGATCCAACCGACGAGGCGCTGGCTCTGCTGGCGCAGGTCACGGGCGTCGGCGACGGTCTGGCGGGAGTCGACCTGGTTCTGGCTCACCCCCTGGCGTTCGAGGTCGGCGCGACGCCGCTCGACGTCGAAGGTGGGGTGGCCCTCGGTGTCGGTCGAGGTGTACGCGGCGAAGCCCACGAGCAGGTCCTGCTGCTCGGCGGACTGGCGGGCCTCGACGGCGTCGTCCTCGACGGCGTCGGCCCCCTCGTCGTCACCGGCGGCCCGCAGCTCGGCAGCCTGGGCGTCGAGAGCGTCGGCCTCGACCGTGGTGGCGGCGAAGGTGGCGAAGCGCGAGCGCTCGTCCTGCAACTGGGTCTCGGCGTTGGCCTCGGTCTGCTGCTCGAT
>JBBJOU010000377.1:0-2823 GCA_037724305.1 Acidimicrobiales bacterium | reverse complement strand
TCGACGACCGTCATGGTTGCGTCGGCGAGCACGACGACGGAGGCGGAGTCACCGACGCCCACGGCACCTCCGACGCCGACCCCGCCCTCCGGGCCCCCGCCGGACGCGAATCCGTCGATACGGGGCGTGACCGCCGGGGACCTCTACGGCTCGTGGCGGCCGGGGTGCCCCGTCGACCCGGCCGACCTGCGCCTGGTCACCGTCACCCACGTCGGCTTCGACGGCGCCGACCACACCGGCACCGTCGTGGTGCACGAGGCGTGGGCCGAGGACGTGCTCGCCGTGTTCACCGAACTGCACGCCCTCGGTTTCCCAATCGAGCGGATGACGCCGGTCGACGCCTTCGGCGGCAGCGACGACGCGTCGATGGCGGTCAACAACACCAGCGGCTTCAACTGCCGACCGGTGACCGGTGGCACCGAATGGTCACGGCACGCGTTCGGCACCGCCATCGACATCAATCCGCGTCAGAACCCCTACGTCACCGACGACGGTCAGGTGCTCCCACCCGAGGGCGCCGAGCACGTCGCGCGCTCGCCGGCCCCGGGCCGAATCATCCGGGGCGATGGCGTGGTCGAGGCCTTCGCCGCCATTGGTTGGCGCTGGGGTGGCGACTGGACCGATCCCGTCGACTACCAGCACTTCGACATCCGCCCCTGAGGAACCGCCGAACGAGCGACGCTACGCCTGCAGGTCGATGCCGAGCAGGGCGGCAGCGGCGTTCACGCCGCCGCCGGCGGCGGCGGCGTCGATGGCCGCCACCGCGGTGGGGGTATCGAGGTCGTCGTCCAGGGCGGCGCGGACGTCGGCCAGGGCGCCGCCGCCGGCGGTCGCCGCCATCCCCTCCCCCGCCGCCCGCCAGCGTTCGAGGCGCTCGGCGGCACGGGCGGGGCGGGTGTCGTCCCACTCCCAGCTGGTGCGGTAGTGCTCCTCGACGAGGAGCAGGCGGATGGCCATGGGTTCCATGGTCTTGCGCAGCTCGGAGACGAACACCAGGTTGCCGAGCGACTTCGACATCTTCTCGCCGCCCATGCGCACCATGGCCTGGTGCATCCAGTGGCGCACGAAGGGCTCGCCGGTGGCGGCCTCGGATTGCGCCCGCTCGCACTCGTGGTGGGGGAAGACGAGGTCGGCGCCGCCGCCGTGGAGGTCGATGGTGGTGTCGAGCTCGCGCATGGCGAGCGCCGAGCACTCGATGTGCCAGCCCGGGCGGCCCGGCCCCCACAGCGACTCCCATGCCGGCTCGTCGTCGAGCGACGGCTGCCAGAGGACGAAGTCGAGCGGGTCGCGCTTGTGGGGGTCGTCCACGTTGCCGCCGTTGGCAGCGGCGAGGACCAGCATCTCGTCGCGGTCGAGGCCGCTGAGCTCGCCGAAGCCGGCGAACGAGGCGACGTCGAAGTAGACCCCGCCGCCGGCGAGATAGGCATGGCCCTTGTCGAGCACCATGCCGATGAAGCCGCGGATGTCGGCGATGGCGGAGGTGGCCCGGGGCTCGCTCCACGCCGGCAGCATGCCGAGCACGGCCAGGTCGTCGTCGAAGCGGGCGATCTCGGCGGCGGCGAGGTCGAGGTAGTGGACCCCGAGCTCTCGGGCCTTGCCGAGGATCGAGTCGTCGACGTCGGTGATGTTGCGCACGCAGCGGGTCTCGTGGCCCCGATCCCGGAGCCGGCGTTGCAGGATGTCGTAGCCGACGTAGGTGGCGGCGTGGCCGAGGTGGGTGGCGTCATACGGCGTGATCCCGCAGGTGTACATGGTGACGAGGGGCCCCGGCTCGAAGGGGACCACCTCCCGCCGGGCGGTGTCGTACAGCCGGAGCGGGGCGGCGGCCTCGGCGGCGGTCATCGACGGTCCGGGCCGTCGAGGCCCGGCGGGCTCACCCGGCCGGCGGGTCGGCGGCGGGCGCACCGGCGCCACCGTCGACCAGTTCCTTCGCCGCCGCCGACGCCGACGCGGCGGGGATCGCCGGGTCGTCGCCGATGCCGGTGAAGCGCACCGCCACCCGGGTCTTGTACCGGAAGTTCAGCTCGAGGAGCACGGCGGTGAAGGACTCGATGGGCGTCGCCTGCGACAGCCCGCCGGCGTCGAGGGGCCGCATGTTCGGCATCTTGGCCACCAGCTCGGCGGTGGCGTCGGTGGCGGCCCGGTGGTCCGAGCAGATCAGCACGTCGGTGTCGATGGTGTGGTCGAGGTCGCCGAGCTCCTTGGCCGGGACGTGGTGCAGGGCGGCGGCCACCATGCAGCGGGGCACGGCCGCCTGGACCGACGCCGCCACCGAACCGCGCGGCGGTACCAGCGGCTGGAACTCCTTGCCGATGCGGGTGAGGGCGTTGGCCATCGAGATGACGACCTTGCCCCGCAGGTGACCTTCCACCGACACCGCCGTCTGGGTGGCGCCGTCCCACGGCGTGGCGATGACGATGAGGTCGGCGTCGGCGGCCCCGCCGTTGTCGGCGGCCTCCACCGGGAGCCGGCGGTCGGGCCACCGCTCGAGGATGTGGTCGACGGCCTCCATCGCCCGGTACTTCGACCGAGAGCCGATCACCACGTCGAAGCCGACCGAGGCCAGCCGGGCAGCGAGCGCGCTGCCGGCGGGGCCGGTCCCACCCAGGATCCCGATGCGCATGGCAGCGAAGCCTACCGAGGCCCCCCGCCACCCCCGTCACCGGGACACGTCAGCGGTCGAGCCGGGGCCGTGCCGAGGCCCGGCCGCTACTCCCCCGCCTCGAGCTTCACCGTGGCACCCTCGGGAAGGTCCTGGATCTGGGCCGCCATCTCCGCCCGGAATCGCATTGCCTCGACGGCGTCGACGACGGAAAGGTTCTC
>JBBJOU010000376.1:0-2824 GCA_037724305.1 Acidimicrobiales bacterium | reverse complement strand
TCCGTTGCCCACCGCTCCGTTCGCGGCCTCGTCAGGTTTGTCAACACCAGGTTCGACCATCGACACTGATCCTAGGAAGGGGGTGCGACAGCGTGACCACGCTCGACGCTCCGCGGATGGCCCGGTGGTGGCCACTCGTACTACTCGCATCGATGCTGTTCGTGCTCGCCGCCGTCGCCCTCGAGGTGGCCGGCGGCGCCAACGCGAACTCCGAGGTGCCCGGGTGGGCGCACCTGGTGCCCATCGCCTGGGCGCCCCCGGTCCGCGTCGCGTGGTGGCTGGCGGTGGCGGCGTCGGCGGCAACGTTCCGCGTCGGATTGCGACGCGTCGGGATCCGCACCAACCGGCTGGCCGACATCGTCACGGTGGCGCCCTTCGTCGCATTCTCGGCCGGCATCGCCCTCGGGGCGAGCTGGGCCACCTGGCACTGAGCCGACCATCGCGTCACACCGTTGCGCCACAACGGGCGTTCCACCGGAGGCGAGCGGGGGGCGGGCCCGACGCACGTCATGGCGGCTGACCGTCAGTGCAGAGCCCGCAGTCCGAACAGTGCCAAGGTCAGGGTGGCGCAGCCGATCACGAACGTGCGGAGCTCGGCGTGGCGGCGAACCCGCCACAGCGCGGCGCCGAGCACCACCACGGCGATCACCGCCTGCACGACCACCCCGGCGTCAGTGCGCGGCAGGGCGAGCTCGACGAGCCTCTCGCTCACGGGATGGGGCGTCGCCCGGGCACGGTCAGCGGACGGCGACGGTGGGACGCCCGGCGGCGATGCGCCCGGCGAGGATGGTGGTGAGGCGCAGGGCGAGGGCGACCTGGGCCTCGTCGTGGCGCACCAGGCCACAGGCGGGCGTGATGAGGGCCCGCTGGCGGAGCAGGACGGGATCGACGCCGCCGTCGGCGAGGGCGTGCCAGCTCTCGCCGAGGGCGCGCCACAGGCGGGCGGCGCCGTGGCCGTCGACACCGGCGACGGGGCCGTCGGTGGGCACCGCGCCCCACGCCACCCAGCCGCCCCGTTCGAGGAAGGGACCGATGTCGGGGGCCCGGAGGGTGCGGGCAACCTCCACCGGTACCGACACCAGGGTGGGGCCAGCCTGGAGCATGGCCGCCCAGTCGGCGGGGGCGCAGCAGTGGACGCCGGCCACCGCAGCGGCGCCGACGGGGGCCGACTCGGCGGCGGCGAGGCCGCCCGAGAGGAGGTCGACCACCTCCTCCACACCGATGGGGGCGTGACCCAGCGTGGCCGCGCCCAGGGACGGCTCGTCGAGCACCAGCACCACGGGAAGCCCGGGCACGGTGGTGGCGACGACGGCCAGGAGCTGGTGGACCCGGTGGCGCACGGCCGTGGCCGCCACCGCGAAGGCGACGGCCGGGCGGGCACCGGCGGCGACGAGGGCGAGACCGAGGGTGACGGGACCGGTGTGCTGCACCTTGACGGCGCGGGCGCCGGCCCCGTGGCCGGTCCCGGGCCCGGCCCGGGCGGCGGCCATGGCGTCGAGGAGGGCGACGGCGCCCCGGTGGCCCTCGAGCGGGAGCCCGCCCCGGCCCCGGGGATCGTCGGCCGGGTTGGCCTCGACATCGAGCTTGGTGGGATCCACGAGCAGGGAGCCGTCGGGGGCGACCGTCACCCCGGTGATGCCCCACGCCGCCTGGGGGATCATCGCCTCGAGGTGGTGGCGGCGCGGGAGCGAGGGCGCCGCCGGCAGGTCGGGCAGGGCGCCGAGGACGGTGGCCGCCGCCCGGGCGGGATCGGTGTGGGGCAGGCTCCCCACGCAGGTGGCGAGGCCGGGGATCAGGACGCCGCCGTCGTCGCCATCGCTCACTGGGGCGAGCGTAGGTCCGAAACGGTGCTCGCGCCGAGCTTGCATCGTCCTGTCCCGGGGGCCGCGTGCCGGTTGGCCGGTCGGGGGCGCCCGCGGCAGGCTGGCGGGCAGTGGCGGCGCTCGAGGGATCGTGGCCGCTCCGAGCGGCGTGGCTGGCGCTCGCCGTGGTCGGCGCGCCTGCCCTCGCCGGGGCGCTCGACGACGCCAGCGGGCCGGTGCAGCTCACAGCCGGCGTCGGGCTGTGGGGCGGGTGGCTCGTCGCCCTGGTGGCCATGCTGGTGCCGAGCACGACGAGCTTGACCGTGGTCCGGGTGGCGGGTCCGGCAGCCGTCGCCGCCACCGTCGCCGCCGCGCTCCGGGGCCCGGCGGGGGCCGACGACGTCGCCGCGGTGGCCGCCGGCGTGGCCGCCGCCGTCGCCGCCCTCGCCGCCACCACCACCGACGCCTTCGTCGACGGCTCGTCCTACGGCAACGAGCGCCGCCTGGCCCTGGCCACCCCCACGGCCCTGCGCTTCGGGCCGGTGCCGCTCGCCTGGGCGCTGACGGTCGGCCTCCCCGCCGGGGCCGCCCTCACCCTCGCCGCCCGTCAGTGGGGGCTCGGTGCCGCGCTGAGCGTGGCGGCGGCGGGCGTCCTTTGCCTCACCGTGCCGGCGCTGCACCGCCTGTCGCGCCGCTGGGTGGTGTTCGTCCCCGCCGGCCTCGTCGTGCACGACCCCCTCGCCCTGGCCGAACCCGTCCTCCTCCGGCGGGCCGAGGTGCGCCGCATCGGGCCCGTCCCCGCCGACGCCGCCATCGAGGGCGCCATCGACCTCACCGGCCGGGCCGCCGGGCTGGTGCTCGAGATCACCCTCGACGAACCCGCCGAGCTCGCCCTCCCGCCCCCCGGCCCCCGCCACCGGGGCCGCCCGGAGGTGGTGCGCGCCGACCGGATCCTGATCACCCCCCTGCGCCCCGGGGCGCTGCTCGCCGAGGCGCAGGGGCGGCGGTTGCCGGTCGGCACG
>JBBJOU010000375.1:0-2827 GCA_037724305.1 Acidimicrobiales bacterium | reverse complement strand
TGGCGAGAAGGTTCTGGAAGACGAGAGCCAGCTGGCCGGGGTCCCCGTCGACGACGGGCAGGTCATCGACCACGACCTGGGCGCCGGACTCGGCGACGACCCGGTCGAGATCGGCGAGTGCACCGCGCACGAGCACCCCGCAGTCGACCCGACGCCGCAATACGACGCTCCCTCCGGCGCGGGAGTAGGCGAGGAGGTCGTCGATGAGCGCCTTCATCCGAGCCGCACCGTCCACGGCGAAGGCGATGAACTCGTCGGCGTCGGCGTCGAGCTGTCCCGAGTAGCGGGCCGCCAGGAGCTGCACGTAGCTCGAGACCATCCGTAGCGGCTCGGACAGGTCATGGGACGCGACGTAGGCGAACTGCGCGAGGTCCGTGTTCGAGCGCTCGAGCTCCGCCAGGAGCTTGTCGACGACGTCGGCGTGGTCGCGCAGCTCGGTCACGTCCCGCGCCGAGAAGTACAGGAGCTGGTGCTCAGCGTCGGCTCGCACGCTCCAGGACAACCAGCAGAAGGCGCCGTCTCGCCGTCGGCATCGGTTGTCGAAGCACACGTCCGCTCCGCCGGCCACGTCCGCCATGGCTTGCAGCGTGGCGGCCCGGTCAGCCGGATGAACGAGCTCGGTGATCGAGTGGACGAGGAGCTCGTCGACCTCGAAGCCCAATGCCCGTGCGAACGCGTCGTTCACCTCGATGAACGCTCCGTCGAACCCGGCCGTGCACAGCAGCGCCGGTGAACGCTCGAAGAAGCTCCGATAGTCCGTCGGCACGGGAGCGTCGCTATTGGTGAGGGCCGGGTTCATCGTGGTCCCGTCCATGTCGTGTGCAGTCGGGGTGAGAGCGGGCGCGACCGACGAGCAGGGCCGCGAGCTCCCAGCAGAACGGAGCTTGCATGTCGAACGCCGAGCTGGTCGGCGGTCATGCCGGTAGGGGCTCGCACGTCGGGGCCGCCCGCGGCGCACCGGCGACGTTCGTTCGGTTTCGACCGTCGGCCTTGGCCTCGTAGAGCGCCTCGTCGGCCTCGCCCAGCAAGAGGTCG
Organism: Acidimicrobiales bacterium; assembly: GCA_037724305.1. Taxonomy (GTDB): domain Bacteria; phylum Actinomycetota; class Acidimicrobiia; order Acidimicrobiales; family JACDCH01; genus JBBJOU01. The sequence continues at coordinate 1,792 of JBBJOU010000375.1, read as the reverse complement.
GCCCCGTCGCGGAGCACCGCCAGGCCGATGCTTACGGTGACGTTCCCGTCGATGGGCTCGGCGTCCGCGATCCCGACTCGGATCCGTTCGGCGACGAGGAAGCCATCGGCGGCGTCGGTGTGCGGCAGCAGCACCAGGAACTCCTCGCCGCCCCAGCGACCGGCGACATCGTCGATGCGGATCGCCTCCCGCAGGTGGTCAGCGGCCGCTCGCAGCACGAGGTCGCCTCCCGCATGGCCGTGCGTGTCGTTGACGGCCTTGAAGTGGTCGAGATCGATCATGAGCGCAGTGAGCGGCTGCTCGTGACGGTGGGCGTGGGCCACTGCCCGGCCGAGATGCTCGTCCATCGCGCGGCGGCTGGCGAGGCCGGTGAGGAGGTCCGTGCTGGCTGTCGTCGCGGCAACCGAGCGGGCGCGTCCGAGCCGAATGAAGAGCACCAGCGCGACGAGGCCCGCGACAGCCACGGCAAGCAACAGCGCCCACGGCGCCCACCGCTCCTCGGCGAGCGGTGCATAGAGCTCGGCCCTCGGTGCGGTGAGCACCACTCGCCACGGGGTGCCAGGCACCGCGTCCACCGCCAACATGAGCGATCCGACCGACGTGTCGATCTCCTGCACGCCGAGGCGGGCTCCAGCGAGGGCGGCGATCGCGACCGGGTCGTCGTGCCCGGCGGCGAGCACGTCGCCGGAGGAGTCGATGAGGAAGGCGTTGCCCCCGGCAAACGGGCTCACCGAAGCGAGGTAGGCGCCAAGTGGCGTGGTCGACGGTGAGAAGGCGCCGCTCAGGACCCGGCGCCCATGGGCGGTGTCGTACGGGACGGCGATCGCAGCGACAGGGACGTTCTGCGCCGCGGACTCCACGACCTCGGACACGCCGACCTCGCCGTCGCGGGCGGCGACGCGCAGGTGGGCGTAGTCGACCGTCATGTCCCGGCCGATGATCGACGGCCGGGCCGGCCAGACCTGCAGCAGGCGGCCGTCCTCATCGAGGAGGACGGCGGCATCGAGCTCCAAAAGACGCACGACCTCCTCGAAGGTGGCCACGTCCACGGGGTCACTTCCGAGGAGGCGCACGCCCAGGCGCCGCTCCCGGCCGGCGACGTCGTCGACGTAGGCGCTGGTGAAGGACGCCGTGAGCGAGGCGCGGGTTGCAAATCGGTCGGTGAGCGCCTGCCGGGCGTCATCCTGTGCGTTGCTGACGAGCGCGGCGAAGCCGGCGAGCAGGAAGACGAACACCATGCCCGCAGCGACGTTGCGAAGTCGATCCGCCCGGTGCGAGCGCGCTCGTGTCGCAGCGTGCGCCCTCAGCACCGCTCGGCATCCAAACGGGCCTGAGGAGGGGGTCGGGTCCCGATGGTCGCCCGGTGCCAGCTCGTCGGGACGACCAAACGCCGCCTGCTCGCACCCGCAAGGGCCGGTGTGGTCATCCGTGGCGGCGATGTACGAACCATGGACTCCCGACCGCTCGAACAGGACGAACGAGTCGGCCGGTGCTGCCACCCGGATGACCCGGAGCCATCGCGCCGAACAGCGGCGAACGACCGCAACAGCGCCAGGTCGAGCGCCGACCCAAATGAGAACCCGATGGCCATGTCCAGGTCATCGGCACCGCAGCGGGCGAACTGACCCCCGGTTGTGAAGACGTTGCTTCTTCGCTGAGTCCAGCGGCACGCCCCTTGCCGGCGGTGCACAGGTGAGACGGTTCGGGTCGCCGTCCGTGACGACGCCGTTGGCGATCGGCCGAGGGCGGGGGCCGGCCGTCGAGCGATAGCCTCTGGCCATGCAGACGGTGA
>JBBJOU010000374.1:0-2833 GCA_037724305.1 Acidimicrobiales bacterium | reverse complement strand
GGGGTCAGCCGGCGGTGTAGGTGACGGTGACCCGGCGGTTGTCGGCCCGACCGTCGGGGTTGTCGTTGCCATTGATCTCGTTGGGGGCCACCGGCACCTCGGCGCCCCGGCCGGAGACCTCGAACTCGAGGTCGGGGCGGGCGACCACGGGTTCCAGGGCGACGCGGACCGCCTCGGCCCGCTGCTCGGACAGCGTCTGGTTGGCGGCCTCGTCACCGACCGAGTCGGTGTGGCCGACGATGTCGAGGCCACCGCCGGCGGCGCCCTCGGCGATCTGGGCGGCGAGACCGGCGACCGTCGCCTGCGCGGCGGGCGTCAGGGTGGCGCTACCGAACTCGAACAGCACGTCGGCGCCGAGCACCACCTCGACGGTGTCGCCGTCCTGGGTGGTCTCAGCGGCGCCGTCCACCGTGGCGATGCGGCCGGCGACGGTGTCGGTGTCGGGGTCGTCCGCGTTGCCGGGCAGTCCCAGGTACCAGGGCAGGGTGTCGTCCACCACCCGGACGGGGGGCGAGAGCAGATAGCCGGGCGCGTCGACCAGCACCGACTCGGCGGCCTCCACCAGGGCGGGGAAGCGGGTCTCGAACACCAGGCTCTCGCCGGCCGACAGCTCGGCCTCCCACGCCGTGGCCGCGCACGGCGTCAGCGGGAATGTCCGGACACCGGTGGCGGGGTCGAGGAGCGCAAGTTCGCAGGTGACGGACTGGCTGCCGGCGAACGGTGTCCTGACGGTCTCCTGGCTCGACTCGTTCACCACCCGCGTCCGGACCACCGTGCCGCCGCCTTCGGGTAGGCGGCCCACGTCGAGCACGTCCATGCGGAAGGCGGCGCTGGCTTCGAGGCGCATGGTGGCGGCGACGGCGGCGCCGTCGGTCTCGTCGGGCCCGTCGACCACAGGGACATCTTCCACGGCGCCGAAGCCGGGCAGGTCGACCGAGACGGTCTCGGCGTCGCCGAGATCGGGGAAGGCGGCGAAGACCGTGCGGGTGTCGGTCCCCTCGTCGAAGCTGACCGCGTCGCTGGATCCGACGATGTTGGCGGAGTCGGTGGCGAGGGGGCCGTAGCTCCGCCTGCCCGCAGGATCGATCACCCGGACGAGGGAGAGGTTGTTGCCGAACTCGCCGAGGCTCTCGGGCCAGCGGTCCTCGGCCTGCTCGGTGCGGGTGAGGTCCATGACCAGCGTGGCGTGCGCTCCTGTCCCGCGCACCACGCCCCGGACGTCGACGGTCCAGCCCGGCTGGGGCTCGGACGTGACGCTGCCCGTGACGGGGACCGTGGGCAGCTCAGGACCGATCTCGTCGACCGGGGGTTCGTTCACGGCCTCGTTGCCCACCATGGCGGTGGTGAAACGGTCGGTACGGGCCTCGAGGCCGAATGCCTCCGCTTCCTGCACGTCGCCGCCGGGCAGCGCCACGGCGGGTTCCCCGGCGCCGTCGCGCACGGTTACCGGGAAGGAGCGGCGCAGGCCGCGGCCGCGCAGCACGACGGCCTCGGTGGTCTCCGGGAGCGGCGCCATGAGCACTTGGTAGGTGACGGACTCGTCGACGGCCAGCTCGTTGGCGTCGGTGTCGCCGGCTACCACCGGCCTGAAGTCGACGACGCGGGGAATGACCGCAGAACGTCCGTCGAGGTCGACCAGGCTCAGGTCACCGGGGGCCGGGAAGTCGGAGAGGCCGACCGGCTCGGGGCTGGCGACGTTGGTGTAGCGCACCTCAAGCACGGAGCCAGCGTCGCCGTGGTCGCTCACCGACAGCATCTCGACCCTGAGGTCGTCGCGGTACTCCACGATGGCGTCGGCGGCCGCCAGGGGGGCGAAGGCGCCGACCGACTGCACGGGCACGTCGGGTACGGGCGCCCAGTCGTCGATCTCGACCCGGACGGTCCCGACGTCGGGGTCGATGTCGGCGAAGGTGGCGTAGACGGTGGTCGTCTCGCCGCTGCCGATGGCGACGTCGCTGCTGCACAGGCACAGGGCGCTGCCGACCTCGGTGCGCCGGATCGGGAAGTGCCGGGTGCCGTTGTCGGCGTCGAACAGCGAGAAGAACAGCGCGCCACTGTCCTGGCCGACCAGTTGGTGGAGGCCGACCTCGTCGTTGGTGTCGTTGGCCACGTCGACCAGCAGCGTCGTCAGCCCGTCGGCGGAGCGCACCACGTCCCGCACGTCCATGCGGACCTGCGGGTGGATGGGGCTGGTGGTGGAGGCGGCGACGTCGGGTTCGGGCCAGGCGGTCAGCGCGTCGCCGGACGCCTCCGCCTCCCCCCCGTCCTCCTGGTCGAACAGACCGCCGCCGTCGTCGCTGGCGCTGTCGCCGCTGATGCCGCCGGAGCAGCCGGCGGCGAAGAGCGCGATGAGGGCGGCGGTGGCGGTGGCGGTACGGGCTCGGGAACGCATGGTGATCTCCTGGTCGATGTGGTCGATGGCCCACGGGACCACGGCGGACGGTGCTCGGGCCATGGGGGCGCTCCCCCACGCCGCTGGTCAGGTGCCGAGGAGCACGGCGGTGGCGACGGCGAGCGCGGCGACGCCGGCGGCGGCCGCCACGCCCCCCCACGGGGGCGCCGGTGCGATGCGGCGCCGGGTCAAAGCCACCGCGGCGGTGACGAGCACGACGAGCACCACGGCGTAGAGCGCCCGGCGGGCGCCGAGGTCGAACGAGGTCGCGGCCGCCAGCCGGGCCGCCAGCTCGGCCGCCACCACGGCGCCGAGCACGGCGGCGGCGACGACGAGCGGCCCCGGGGGGCGGCGGGGGGCGCCGGGCTCGCCGCCGCCGGCGCGGTGCTCGACCGGGGGGGCCGGGGCGGTGGTCGGCCACGATGTGGTGGGGGCGCCGAC
>JBBJOU010000373.1:0-2834 GCA_037724305.1 Acidimicrobiales bacterium | reverse complement strand
GCTCGCGTCGGCGGGGACGAGTTCGTCGCCGTGGTCGCCGGTGATTCCGCCGTCGCGCCGGCGGCGCTCGCGGAGCGCTTCGCCAGCGCCATCGCCATCTCCCCGCCCCGGTCGTGCGCCGTGGCGCTCGCCGCCAGCATCGGGTGGGCGGTGGACGACGGCATCGCTCGGTCCGACGAGCTGGTCCACCACGCCGACGCCCGCATGTACGAGGCGAAGCGGGCCAAGCGTGCCGCTCGTCCGCGTCAGCAGGACCGGTAGCGCCGCACGGGGGAGCGTTCCGGGCGAGGTCGGACGGCGTGCCAGCATGGCCCGATGGCCCGTGTCCTCGTCACCGAAGCGATCGCCCCCGGAGGTCTCGACCGGCTTCGGGCGGCAGGCCATCAGGTCGACGAACGCCTCGACCTCACGCCCGACACCCTCCTCGAGGGCATCGTCGGCGCGCACGCCCTGATCGTGCGCTCGGCCACCAAGGTGACCGCCGCCGTGCTGGCCGCCGGGAGCGACCTCGTGGTCGTCGGGCGGGCCGGGATCGGGCTCGACAACGTCGACGTCGACGCCGCCACCCGCCAGGGCGTGATGGTGGTCAACGCCCCCCAGTCCAACACGCTGTCGGCCGCCGAGCACACCATGGCCCTGCTGCTGGCCCAGGCCCGCAACGTCCCCCAGGCCAACGCCGCGCTCAAGGCGGGCCGATGGGAGCGCACCCGCTGGGAGGGCGTCGAACTGGCCGACAAGACGCTCGGCATCGTCGGCCTGGGCCGCATCGGCAAGCTCGTCGCCCAGCGGGCCCTCGCCTTCGGTATGCGCCTCGTCGCCTACGACCCGTTCGTGGCCGGAGAGCGGGCCCGCCAGCTCTCGGTCGAGCTGGTCGACCTCGAGCGCCTGGTGGCGGTGAGCGACTTCGTGACCCTGCACCTGGCCAAGACGCCTGAGACCATGGGGCTCTTCGGCGCCGAGCTGCTGGCCAAGGCCAAGCCCGGCATTCGCATCGTCAACGTCGCCCGCGGTGGCATCGTCGACGAAGCGGCGCTGGCCGCGGCGATCACGTCGGGCCACGTCGGCGGCGCCGCCATCGACGTGTTCACCGAGGAGCCCACCACCGAGAGCCCGCTGTTCGCCCTCGACCAGGTGATCGTCACGCCCCACCTCGGCGCCTCCACCCGCGAGGCCCAGGACAAGGCGGGCGACACCATCGCCGAGCAGGTCCAGCTCGCCCTCGCGGCGGAGTTCGTTCCCTTCGCCGTGAACGTCTCGGCGGCCGAGGCGTCCGAGACCGTGCGCCCGTTCCTCCCCCTCGCCGAGCGCCTCGGCGCCCTCTATGTCGGCCTGGCCGGGTGCGTCCCGGCCGTGCTCGAGGTCGACTACCAGGGCCAGCTGGCCGACTACGACACCCGCATCCTCACCCTGTCGGTGCTCAAGGGTGTCTTCGGCGGCGTGTCCGACAGCCCGGTGTCCTACGTCAACGCCCCCCAGATCGCCGAGGAGCGCGGCGTCGAGGTGCGCTCGTCGTCCACCTCGTCCGCGCACGAGTACGTCAACCTGGTCGCCGTGCGTGGTGGCGACCACGCCGTCGCCGGCACCCTCGTCGGACTGCGCGGCGAGGCCCGGGTGACGATGATCGACGGTCTCGCCGTCGATCTGCCCCCGGCCCGCCACATGCTGGTGGTGCGCAACGCCGACACCCCCGGGATGATCGCCCTGGTGGCATCGACGCTCGCTGCCGCCGGCGTCAACATCGACGACATGCACCTCGGCCACGGCCCCGACGGCGCCGCATCGCTCCAGGTGCTGGCCACGACACCGGCCGTCCCCCCCGAGGTCCTCACCCGCCTCCGGGAAGCGGACGGGATCATCTCGGCCGACGTCGTCACCAGCTGACCCGATGGGTTGGCGCACGCAATGGGCGTGGGTGGGCATGATCGGCGATCGTGGGCGACAGGCGGCGACGGGTGGTGGTGCTGGCGGCGCTGGCGCCGGCGTCGGTGCTGGTCGTCGACCCGTGGGGGTGGTTCCCGTTCGGGCCGGCGCGGTGGGCGGCGATCTCGGTGCTCCTACCCCTCGGCGCCGCCCTCGTGCTGGGCCGGGGGCCGGTGCGCATCGTGCGGGCGCCGACCGTGGCCGCGTGGTGCTGGCGGTTTAGATGGCAGCGGCCGCCGCCGTCGGGCTCGACCCGCTGTATGGCTGGACGGGGACGCCTGAGCGCCACCTGGGGGCGCTCACCTGGGTCCTGCTGGTGGCGGCCCTCGTCGCCGGTCAGGTCCTCGACGCCGAGCGGGACGGGCCGCTGGTGGCGACCGGGCTCGCCGTCGCCGCCCTCGGTGTCGGCGCGGTGGCCACCGCCGAGGCCCTGGGCTGGGAGCCGGCCGTGCTCGACGCCGGGAGCCGCCTGACCGGCACCCTCGGCTCGTCTGCCTACCTGGGGGCGGCCGTCGCCCTGCTCGCCCCCGTCGCCGCCGGCATCGCCGCCGACGGGCGCCTAGCCCGACCACTGCGCGTCGTCGCTGGTGCGTCGCTCCCGGTACTGGCCGTGGCCGGCGTCGGTGCCGGGGCGCGCGCCGCCTGGGTCGGCCTCGCCGCCGCCGACGTGGTGCTCGCCGTCGCCCGCCGCCGCGCCGTTCTCCGCCACCCTCGCCGTGCCTTCGCCGGCGCTGCCGGGCTCGCCGCCGCCGCCGTGGCCCTCGCCGTGCTGTCGCCGGCTGGCGCCCGGCTGGGATCGACGTTCGACGCCGACGAGCCGGGCCTGGACCGGGGCCGACGCCCGGATCGGCACCGGTCGATGACCGAGCGCAGCGAGGGCATGGCGGGCGCGCGAGCGCCAGCGAGCCGCACGG
>JBBJOU010000372.1:0-2850 GCA_037724305.1 Acidimicrobiales bacterium | reverse complement strand
CAACCGGTCCGCAGGTGAAGCCCGACGCGGCGCAGCCGCCCCCGCCGCGCCGGAGGACCCGGAGGCGCAGGCAGGAGCCGAGCCCCTAGGCGAGGTGACGCCCGGAGCCGACCATGAAATCGCGCCGGAGCCGACCAATGTCACGCGACGACCGATGAAACAGCGTGCAGCACCGCTCGCTCGATCTCGGAGAGGTGGGCGTCGTCGGTGATCTTCCCGCCGCCTCGCCCGGTCACGTAGAAGGCGTCGACCACCTGGGGCCCGATGGTCTGGACCTTGGCCGAGCGGATGTCGAGGTCAAGCTCGGCCAGGGCGCGGGTGATGCGGTGCAGGAGGCCGATCGAATCGGCGGCCTGGACGTCGAGCACCGTCGCCGTCGCCGACGAGCGGTTGTCGACGGCCACCGCCGTGCGCACCGGGGCCGCCGCCCGGGTGGTGCCCCGCCCGGCGTAGGTCCGCGCCCGCTCGTCGAGGCGGGCCTGGAGGGCGAGGCGGCCGGCGAACACCCGCTCGAGGTCGGCGATGATGCGGTGCCACGCCACCACCGGGCCGAAGCTCGGCTCGACCCGGAACCGGGCGAGGGCCATCCCCGGGGGACCGTCCGCTCGCCCCGATGCGGGTTCGTCGTCGGGACCGTCGCCGCGTGCGCCGGAGTGCGCAGCGGCCTCCCGCACGGCGAGGCCGTGCAGGGCGAGGACGCCGGCCACCTCGGCGAACACGCCGGGGCGGTCGGGCGTGACGACCGTGAGCTCGTCCTCCCGTCCCTCCAGGACCTGGCGGCCGGCCGCCATCATCGCCCGGTGCTCGGCGCTGGGGAAGTCGTCGGTCACCACGTCGGAGACGGCGCCGCCCCCGAGCACGTGGGCCACCCGCTCGGTGAGCTCGTGGACGAGGCCGGCCTTCCACCCGCCCCATGCCGCCGGGCCGGTGGCCAGCGAGTCGGCCTCGGTGAGGGCGTCGAGCAGGCGCAGCACCTCGACCTCGCCCACCGCCTCGGCCACCTGGGCGATGGTGCCGGGGTCGTCGAGGTCGCGCCGGGTGGCCACGTCGGGGAGCAGGAGGTGATGGCGCACCAGCGTGACCAGCACCCCGACGTCGGCGTCGCCGTAGCCCATGCGCCGGCCGATGGTCCGCACGATGCCTTGGCCCACGACGGAGTGGTCGCCGGGGTAGCCCTTGCCGATGTCGTGGAGCAGCGTGCCGATCACCAACAAGTCGGGCCGGGTGACCCGGTCGACGAGGCGGCCGGCGTTGACGGCCGCCTCGATGAGGTGACGGTCGACGGTGAAGCGGTGGTAGGCGTTGCGCTGCGGACGGCTGCGGTTGGGCTCCCACTCGGGGAGGATGCGGACCCAGATGCCCTTCTGGTCGAGCGCCTCGATGGTGCGCACCGCCGGGGTCCCGGCACAGAGGAGGTCGGTCAGCCGGTCGCGGGCCTCAACCGGCCACGGATCGGGCATCGCGGGCGCCTCGGCGGCCAGCCGCTCAAGCGACGCCCGGTCGATGGCGGTGTCGGCGGCGGCGGCGGCGGCGGCCGCCCGCAGGACGAGGGCGGGGTCCTCGGCGGGGACGGCTTCGGGCGTGACGTGGACCTCGCCGTCGCGGAGCACCAGCGACTCGCCGAGGGGCCGGTCGCGCCGGGCCACCCACCCGAGGGGGCCGCGAAGGGTGGAGCCGACCCTCGCCCAGGTGTCGTCACTGGTCCAGGCGATGGTCCGGGCCGCCCCGCTCACCGCTCGCATCAGGTCGTCGGCGTCGTCGTGGCCGAGCGCCGCCGCCACCGCGTCCTGTTCCTGGAGGAGGAGTTGGTCGCTCCTACGACCGGTGCGGCGCTGGAGCTCGACGCGGGTGTCGAGCAGGGTGGCGTAGGCCGCCTCCAGGGTGCCGGCGTCGCCCTCGACGAGGATCGCCCGGGCCGCCTCGGCCCACCGCAGGGCGTGCACGTCGCGGAGGCCGCCGCGGCCCTCCTTGAGGTCGGGCTCGAGCAGGAACGCCACCTCGCCGGCGCGGGTGTGGCGGTCGTCGACCGAGCGGGACAGCTGGGCCAGCCACCGCTTGGCCCGCTTGCGCCACCGGGCGGCGGCGGTCGCCGCCAGGTCGGCCGTGAGCTCGGCGTCACCGGCGACGTGGCGGGTGGTGAGCAGCGAGGTGGCGGTGTCGAGGTCGTCGTCGGCCAGCGTCACCGCCTCGCGCACCGTCCGCACGCTGTGGCCGAGCTTCACGCCCTCGTCCCAGATCGGGTACCAGACCCGCTCGGCCACCTCGGCGATGTCGCTGCGCCCCCGGTGCAGGAGCAGCAGGTCGATGTCGGAGCCGGGGCAGAGCTCGGCCCGGCCGTAGCCCCCGACCGCCACCAGGCTCACGCCGCCATCGTCGACGGCGTCACCGACCCCGTCGAGGACCTCGGCCAGCCAGCCGTCGACCAGGGCGGCGTAGGCCGCACACCACGTTCCCCCACGCGTCGTGGTGTCGTCGAGCAGGGCTTGGCGCCCGGCGCGCAAGGAGCCCTCGGGGACCGGTCGGGAGGTGATGGGAGGACGGTACATCGGGGGCCCAGATCCACGAACCGGGTGTAGGCGATGTCGTCGGGACGACAACGGCTACACCCGGTTCGGGTTGGGGGGGTGAGGTCAGATGGCGTCGCCGTCGAGCTCGCCGGTGCGGACTCGCAGCACGCGGTCGACCTCGGTGATCCAGACCTTGCCGTCGCCGATCTTGCCGGTGCGGCCGGCGTCGACGATCACCCCGGCGATGCGTTCGGCGTCGAACACCTCGCAGAGCACCTCGAGACGAACCTTCGGCACGAAGTCGATGGTGTACTCCGCGCCCCGGTAGGTCTCGGTGTGGCCG
>JBBJOU010000371.1:0-2860 GCA_037724305.1 Acidimicrobiales bacterium | reverse complement strand
CGCCGCCTACCGCTGAGCGGTCCTCAGCCGGCGCCGTCCCACCAGAGCGTCACCATCGACCGGGGCTCCATGATCGCCGAGTCGTCGAGGAGGGCGTCGATCTCGGGTTCCCGGTCGACGGGCAGGCACAGCCGGCGGCGGGCGAAGGCGACGACCACGTCGCGCTCGGCGTTGGCGTTGAACGCCGGGCTCGTCCACCGCTCGACCCCCACCTCGAGGCCGGCCTCGACCAGGACCGCGATGGCGTCGTCGGCCGTCGGGTGCTCCGGGCGCTCGAACTGGTGGAAGTGGCGCCAGAAGCCGTTGAGGCTCGACTGGGGATGGGTCGCGGTCAGCTCGACGACCACCCGCCGCCGGGCACGATCGGTCAAGGCCATGGCGAAGCCGTGGAGGTCGCCGACGTTGTAGGCCACGTGGTGGCAGACGCAGACGTCGGCGACGGCGACGGCGTCGTGCACCGCCGGCCACGCGCCCAGTACCTCGTCGTGCGCCACGCCGAGCTCGTCGGCCAGCGCCGCGAACGCCGCCAGCATGTCGGCGCTGGCGTCGACGGCGGTGAGGCGACCGGCGGGAGGAGCCAGACGCAGGCTGGCGGCGCCGACCCCGGCCCCGACGTCGAGCACCGAGCCGTCAGGTCGGAGCGCCTCGGCGGCGCGGGTACGAGAGGGTGACTCGATCAGCATCGCCTCGCGCGCCGAGGCGGCGAAGAGCGCCGCCGGGAAACCCCAGGGCGACTCCGGTGCCGCGTCGAGGATCGCCGGCGGGATGGCCCACGCCGCCAACCCGTCGGCCCATCGTTCGGCGGCCGGGGTCGCCGTCACGCACCCTCGATGGGGAAGATGGTGGCGGCGCCGGCGACGTCGAGGGCGCGGGCCACGTGACCGCCGACGCCGGTGACCACGATGCCGCCACCGGATGCGGCCAGGCGCAGGTGGGTGCTGATCAGCAGGCTGATCCCGGCGGAGTCGATGAAGCCGCACGCCGAGAGATCCACGGCGATGGTGCGGACGCCGTCGTTCACATGGTCGAGGAGCTCGTCGCGCAGGCCGCCGGCCAGTTCGAAGTCCAGGTCGTCGGTCACGACGACCAGCGCCGTTCCTCCGTCGGCTGGCTCGACGTCGACCGCCCCGTCGGCGCCCGTCGGGCCCGTCCACGGACTCGGCGGCCGACCGTCGCGCACCTGGTCGATGAACTCTGCGAGGAACCACTGGCGGTAGGCGAGCAGGGGCGGCGGCGTGACCAGCGAGAGGAGGGCGTCGTCGGCGCAGAAGCGGTCGACCTCGTCGAGCATCGCCCCGAGGCGCTCGGCGGCGTCGGCAGCCGCCGCCGGGAGGTCGTAGTCGAGATCGAGGGTCGCCGTACCGGACTCGATGGCTGCCGTCAGTTGGTCGTCCTGGGCGGCGGTCAGGCGCCCGAACCGGCCGGCCAGCTCCGCGGCCAGGGCCAGGAGGCGGACCGGTGCGGCGTCAGGTCGGGCGGACCAGTCGATGAAGGCCAGCTCCCGGCGGAGCGCCTCGTGGTGCTCGCTGGCGCGCCGGTGGAGCTCGACCGGGATGCCGACCAGCGACACCCGCACCGTGGGCTCGGTCAGGGGGCGAGGCTCGGTCATGCGGCGGCGCCGACGCCCTCGAACTCGAACCAGACGACCTTGCCGTGGACGGCGGTGGTCACGCCCCAGTCGAGGCTGAGGGCGTCGAGGATGCGCAAACCCCGGCCGGTCGGCGCCTGCAGGTCGTGGGCTCGCCGGACCGGCAGGGCGGGGTCGTCGTCGCCGACCTCGAAGCGGATGCGGTCGGCGCCGATGCTGACGTTCATCGTCGGCGCCGAGTGGGCATGGATGACGGCGTTGGTGATGACCTCGGACACGCAGAGCAGGAGGTCGCCGTACCGGGGGTGATCCCCCAACCGGTCGGCGATCAGGCGTCGGGCGGCCTTGGCCGTCGCCGGCGTGCACGGGAGCTCGACGCTGATCTCGTTGCTCATCGCCGCCACACCGCCATCAGCGTCTCCGTGCTCCGTCCCGAACTGGCGCACGATCCTGCCACTCGGGGCCGATGCCCGGCGAAGCCACGACGGAGGCATGGTCGCGACCGGGCCGGTGAGGCCTCCCCCCTCCCGGTCGTCGCGAGCGGGCGCCGTCGTGGCATCGTTGCCCTGCGCTCGAACCGGGACCAGCGCAGGGCGGAGACCGAGGTGGTAGCGGACACGCAGGGCGACCGCGTGGCATTGCTGGGCGAGGTGGCCTCGGCGTTGAGCTCGGCGGGCTCGGTGGGCGACGTCATGGCTGCCCTGGTCGAGTCCCTGACGCCCGAGCTCTGCGACGGGTGCGAGGTGGCCATGGTCGACGACCACGGCGTCCTGCGCCGGGTCGCTGTCGGTCCCGGTGGTCTGTACGCCGCCCGCCAGCGTCAAGCGGTGCCCGACACCCCCGACAACCCGTTGCGGGTCGTGCTCGCCACCGGTGAGGTCGTCCATCTCGACGCCGAGGTCCCCGCCGACCTGGCGCGTTTCGGTCTCGCTGACGACCCGACCAGTGCCCGGGCGCTCGGTGTGCGCTCGGCGGTGGTCGCGCCCATGACCGGTCGATCAGCGATCGCCGGCGTGCTCGCCGCCGGCAACGGCCGGGCCCGGCGATTCACCCCGGCCGACGTGGACCTCGTCTCGAGCATCGCCCGCCTCGCAGGGCTCGCCGTCGAGAACCTGCGAGCCCTCGACCGTCTCGACATCCGCGACGCCGAGCTGGCCTCCAGCCGGGCCCGGCTGGAGGCCTTGGTCGGCGCCGAGGTGATCGGCATCATCGCCGGCGAGGGCACGCGGATCCACGAGGCGAACACGACGTTCCTCGAAATGGTCGGACTCG
>JBBJOU010000370.1:0-2861 GCA_037724305.1 Acidimicrobiales bacterium | reverse complement strand
CACGCGCGAGCTCGTCGCGCAGCAGGTCGAACCCGTGGCCCAACTCGAGCACGGCCGCACCCAGCGGGCCGAGCGCGCCGACCGCCTCGCGCACCTCGTCCAGCTCGGCCCGCAGGGTCTCGAAGGAGGTGCGCAGGACGACGGCGGCATGCTCGGCCACCGCGGCGCCGACCTCGTCGAGGGTCGGGCCCGCCGGTTCGACCTCCGGCTCCGCCTCGGCCCGCCGGGCCAGGTCGCCGATGCCGGCGACGACATCGTCGACCTGGCCGGTGAGGCGCCGCAGCGCGGTGTCGTTGCCGCTCACGCCGCGACGAAGTTCGGCGACCAGGCGCTCGGTGCTGCGGCGCTGCTCGTCGAGGTCGGCGGCCGTCGCCCGTTGGAGCTGGGCGACGGTCTCGGTGTAGTCATCGACCCGGTCACCGAACGTGGACCGGAACGTTCCCATGGCGGCGGCGACGGCATCGATGCGCATGGCGAGGGTGGCCAGGGCGCCGTGGATCGTCTCCAGTCGCCCTGCCAGCGCCGGCAGCAGCGGCACCGCCGGCGCGTCACCGACGATGTCGGCGGCGATCCACCCGTCGTCCTCGTCGTCGACGGCCCACCCACCGTCGGCGACCGGCTCGTCGGCGTCGGCGTCTGCCTCGACCGGATCGTCGGTGGCGGGTGCCGACTGGTCGTCCTCGTCGGTCGCCGGCGCGGCGATGGCATCGTCGGCGAGGGCAGACACCTCGGGCCGTTCGGGATCGATGTCGTCGTCATCTCGGCGCTCCCCGGTGGGTTCGTCGCCGGGAGCGTCGTCGGCCGGCGGCGGGCTCGACTCATCGGCGACGTCGTCCTCGCCGGGCTCGGGCGCGGGATCGCTGACCGGTCGCCGGAGCCACGCCGCGAACTCGTCGTGGGCGTCAGCGACCACGGGGTCGGACGGGAGGGGGGCGTCCCGGGGCGCGGCGGTCGCCGACGCATCGCCCAGCGCGGCGTCGCGCCAGCGTCGCCAGCTCGAACCCCTCGGCCGATCCCCAGCGTTCTCCTGCGAAGACATCACGGCTACAGGTTCGCACCTCGGCGGCCTGACCTGCCACCGGACCTGATCTGGCGCCGTGCGACCCCGCCGCCGGCGTCGGGCGGGAGGGCAGGCGGGAGCGCCCGTGCCAGACTCCCGCCGTGCCCGGCGAGGACGACCCCCTGACCACGAACGCAGCGACGTGCAGCCCGGACCCCGGCTTCTGGCGGGACCGCTCGGTCGCCGTCACCGGTGCCACCGGCTTCCTCGGCTCGCACCTCACCGCCCAGCTGGTCGACCTCGGTGCCGAGGTGGTGGTGCTGGCCCGCGACGAGGTGCCACCGTCGCCGGTGGCGGCCGGGTGGGACGGCCGGGTGGGTGTGGTGCGAGGCGCCGTCGAGGAGCAGGCCGCGGTCGAGCGCCTGCTCGGCGACTACGAGGTGCGGACGCTCTTCCACCTGGCCGCGCAGTCGCAGGTGGGGGTGGCCAACCGCAACCCGATCGCCACCTACGAGGCCAACATCGCCGGCACCTGGTCGGTGCTCGAAGCCGTCCGTCGCTCGCCTCGCATCGAGCAGGTCGTCACTGCGTCGAGCGACAAGGCCTACGGGGCCCAGCCCGTGCTGCCCTACGACGAGGCCATGCCCCTGCTCGCCGTCAACCCTTACGACGTGTCCAAGGCCTGTGCCGATCTCCTCGCCCAGAGCTACGCCACCACCTACGGCGTCCCGGTCTGCATCACCCGCTGCGGCAACTTCTTCGGTCCCGGCGACCGCAACTGGCAGCGCCTGGTGCCCGGCACCATCCGCAGCCTGGCGCGGGGCGAGCGGCCGCTCATCCGTTCCGACGGCTCCATGGTGCGCGACTACCTCTACGTGGTCGACGGCGCCCTCGCCTACCTGCGCCTGGCCGAGGTCATGGCCGCCGGCCGCGCCCCCTCCGGCGAGGCCTACAACTTCTCGACCGAGACGCCGCTCTCCGTGCTGGACCTCGTCGAACGCATCCAGGCGGTCATGGGCACGGCCGTCGAACCCGACATCCGCAACGAGGCCAGCCACGAGATCCAGGAGCAGTTCCTCTCGGCGGCCAAGGCCCGGAGGGTGCTCGGCTGGGCGCCGCAGTGGACGATGGAGGACGCCGTCACAGCCACCGTCGCGTGGTACCGGGACGAGCTCGCAACCGACGGGCCGGGAGCCCCCGCCGCGCCGTGAGCGAGCGACGGGTCGTGGTGGCCGGCGCCGGCGGCTACGTGGGTGGCCGGTTGGTGGCGGCCCTCGCGGCCCGCGCCGGGGTGCGGCCGGTCGCCCTCGTCCGTCGGCGCCGCCCGTGGCTGGCCGATGCCGAGCAGGTCGAGCTCGACCTGCTCGAACCCGGCGCCCACCTGCCGGGCGCGCTGGCCGGCGCCGCCGCCGTGGTCCACCTGGCCGGACCGTCGGAGGTCGTCGCCGCCCGGGCGCCCGCCACCGCGCTGGCCGACACCGTCGCCCTCAGCACCACGCTCGGCACCGCCGCCGCCGAGGCGGGCGTGGGGCGCTTCGTCTACCTGTCGACCACCCACGTCTACGGCACCCGCGCCACCCCGGGCGCGGTGCTCACCGAGGACCTCCGTCCCGAACCCCGCCACCCGTACGCCATCGCCCGTCTCGCCTCCGAGCACGTGCTCGCCGGGCTCGGCCTCGACCTCGTCGCCCTGCGCCTCACCAACTCCGTGGGGGCCCCCGCCGACGTCGCCGTCGACCGCTGGTCGCTGGTGGTCAACGACCTGTGCCGCCAGGCGGCAACACAAGGAGTCCTCCGGCTACGCAGCGACGGCCAGCAGTGGCGTGACTTCGTCGCCCTCGGTGATGCCGTCGGCGTCGTC
>JBBJOU010000369.1:0-2869 GCA_037724305.1 Acidimicrobiales bacterium | reverse complement strand
GGGGGGGGGGGGGGGGGGGGGGCCCGGGGGGGGGGGGGGGGGGGGGGGGGGGGGGCCCCGGGGGGGCGCCGCCCTGGGCGGCCGACTCGGCGGCCATCACCGCCTGGTTGCGGGCTGCGGCGAGGCGGGCGTCGCGCTCGGCCTGCTGGGCGGCCGCCTGGCGGCGGGCCTCGGCCTGGCGGGCGGCGTGGGCGGCCTCGTCCTCCTCGGTGCGGGCCTGGACCGGGACGGGGCCACCCTCGCGACGGGCGCGAATGAAACGGCCCTCCTCGACGGCGTCGGCCACGATGCGACAGAGCAGGTTGCCGGAGCGGATGGCGTCGTCGTTGCCGGGGATGACGAACTGGACGACGTCGGGGTCGCAGTTGGTGTCGACGACGGCCACGATCGGGATCCCGAGCTTGTTGGCCTCGGTGACGCCGATGTGCTCCTTCTTGGTGTCGAGGATGAACACGGCCTGCGGCAGGCGCTCCATCTTCTGCATGCCGCCCAGGTTGCGCTCGAGCTTCACCAGCTCGCGGCTGATGAGGAGCGCTTCCTTCTTGGGCATTGCCTCGAACTCGCCGGAGTCGCGCATGCGCTGGTACTCGCTCATCTTGGCGATGCGCTTGGCGATGGTCTCGAAGTTGGTGAGCATGCCGCCCAACCAGCGCTGGTTGATGTAGGGCATGCCGCACTTCTGGGCGTAGGACTCGATCGGGTCCTGCGCCTGCTTCTTGGTACCGATGAACAGGACGGTGCCCCCGTCGGCGACGAGATCGCGGACGAAGGTGTAGGCGGTCTCGATCCTGGCCAGCGTCTGCTGCAGGTCGATGATGTAGATGCCGCCGCGCTCGCCGAAGATGAAGCGCTTCATCTTGGGGTTCCAACGGCGGGTCTGGTGCCCGAAGTGGACACCGGCCTCGAGCAGTTGGCGCATGGTGACGACGGGGGCCATGGGGTGCTCCTTCCCGACGGTTGATTGACACCCGGACCAGCGCACCCCACAGTGGGCGGGGCGCGACCGTGGGATGGTCCGGGTCGGTGTGGCGGGCCGGCGGTCGCCGGGCCGTCGAACAGTGTAGCGGTCGGCCCCATCGGCGAGCCGATCGGCGGATCCGCTCAGCGGGCGAGCATCGTCCCCCTGGCGCGCCCCGGGCCCCGGGGACCGGGTTCGGATGGGGCCCGATCCAGCCAGGCGGCGGCCGCGGGGGGCACGGCGCCGCCGCCGGCCCCGAGCCGGCCGTCGGCGGGGCGGGCGGGCTCGGCGTCGGGAAGGAGGCGGACCGTCGGGGGGCTGGCGGCGGCGAGGAGGACGGCGGGGTCGAGGTAGGCCTCGCCGAGACGGGCGGAGAGGTGGAGGCGGTCGCCGGCGGTGGCCACCACCTCGCCGCCCGCCACCTCCTGTCCCCGGCGCACGAGCACGGTCGCCACGAAGGCGTAGGTGGTCCGGATGCCGTCGGCATGGGCCACGGTGACGTGGCGGGCGCCGGCCACGGCGCCGGCGAAGGTCACCGTCCCGGCGGCGGCGGCGCGCACCGGCTGGCCCGGCGTGGTGTCGTAGTCGATGCCCCGGTTCCCGGGCCCATAGCGGTCGGCGGGCGCGGAGTACCCCTCGACGACGGGGGCGTCGACGGGCGCCGTGTAGACGACCACCTGGGCCGGCGCCGGCGCGGCCGTCGCGGCGACGACGACGCCGACCGTGGCCAGGGCGACGCCGAGGGTGGCCAGGACCCGGCGGTCGGGTCGGTCAGGCCCGGGGGTGGGTGGCGTCGACGACCTTCCGGAGCCGCTCACGGCTGACGTGGGTGTAGCGCTGGGTGGTGGCGAGGTCGCTGTGGCCGAGAAGCTCCTGCACGACCCGCAGGTCGGCGCCGCCGTCGAGGAGGTGGGTGGCGAAGCTGTGGCGCAGGGCGTGGGGGTGGGTCGGGACCGGCGCCCGGCGGTCGAGGAGGCGTCGAACGTCGCGCGGCGTGAGCGGTCGCCCCCGCCGGTTGACGAAGACGGTCTCGCCCACGGCGTCAGGTCCCACCCCGGCGGCGGCGAGGAGCGCGGCGCGACCCGTGGCCAGCCACCGCTCGAGCGCCGTCGCCGCCGGGGGGCTGAGGGGGACCTGGCGCTGCTTGGCGCCTTTGCCCCACACCACCACCCGGCGCCCGGCCACGTCGACGTCGCTCCGGCGCAGACCGCACAGCTCGGCCACGCGGAGCCCGGACCCATAGAGCAACTCGAGCACGGCGTCGTCGCGGGCACGGACGGCCGGATCGGGCGTCGCGCCATCGGCCGCCACCGGCGGCGCCTCGTCGAGGAGCTGGTGGATCTCGTCGGCCCGCAGCACGCGGGGCAGACGGGCCGTGCCCTTCGGCGGCGCCAGGCCGGCGGTGGGGTCGGCAGCGACCACGCCCCGCCGGCGGAGCCAGCCGAAGTACCGGCGCAGCGACGACACCGCCCGGGCCACGGTGCGCGGCGAGCGGCCGCGCGTGCCCAGGTAGGCGACGTAGCGGCGCACCAGGCGACGATCCACGGCCCGAGGATCGACCACCTCGAGCCGGCTCGCCCACGCCGCGAAAGCATCGACATCGCGGCGGTAGGCCTCCACGGTCGACGCCGCCAGCGACGTGAGCCCGGCGGCGAAGGCCGCCACCTCCCACGAGCCGTCCCCGCCGGTCCCGTCGTCGCCTGCCACGCCTCTGACCGTACCGCCGCCCGGGTTCGCGTCCCGGGCATCACGCGTCCGACCCCGAGGACCGGGCCACCGCCGCCCCACCTACCGCCGGGTCGCCCACTCGACCGGCGCATCACGCGCCGTCCCGGTGGCGGCGCTCGTACCAGGCGCCGCTCGACGCCACCCAGCCGTCGGACTCGAGCGCGGTGAGGGCGAGGGCCACGA
>JBBJOU010000368.1:0-2869 GCA_037724305.1 Acidimicrobiales bacterium | reverse complement strand
GCCGACGGCGTTCCCCAGCACGCGCTGCCGCCCCTGAGCGGAGCCTGCGGAGCGAGGCCTGTCACAGTCGCGCGTGCCTGCCGCTCGGGCCGCGACGCACCACGGGATCTGCTGGCGCGGGCCTACCGCTCGGGCCGCGACGCACCACGGGATCTGCTGGCGCGGGCCTGTCGCCCGGGCCGCGACGCACCACGGGATCTGCTGGCGCGGGCCTGTCGCCCGGGCCGCGACCTACCACGAGATCTGCTGGCCGTCCTGACGGTCCGGCCGCCACTCACACCAGCGTGACGGTCCGGTCGTCGGCGGCCTCGACGGTGCCGATGCGCACGGCGTGGTGGCCCTCGGAGCGCAGGACGTCGAGGGTGGTGTAGGCCTCGGCGGCGGCGACGACGACGACCATGCCGATGCCGAGGTTGAACACCCGGGCCATCTCGTCGGGGGCGACGGCGCCCAGCCGGGCGATCTCGGTGAAGATGCGGGGGACCTCCCAGGTGCGGCGCTCGAGCACCGCACCACAGCCTCGAGGGAGCACCCGGGCCAGGTTGGCGGGGAGGCCGCCGCCGGTGATGTGGGCGACGGCCCGCACGTCGACCACTCGGAGCAGGGCCTGGACGGCGGGGGCGTAGATCACCGACGGCGTGAGCAGTTCCTCGGCGAGGGAGTGGCGGGCGCCGTCATAGGCGGGGCCGTCGAGGGGGAGCCCGGCCCGCTCGAGCAGCACCCGGCGGGCGAGCGAGTACCCGTTCGAGCGCAGGCCGGGTGACGGCAGGCCGATGACGGCGTCACCGGGGACGACGTCGGCACCGCTGACGAGCTGGTCCCGCTCGACCACGCCGACGGCGAAGCCGACCAGGTCGAACTCGCCGACGGCCATGGAGCCCGGGTGCTCGGCCATCTCGCCGCCGACGAGGGCGCATCCCGCGCTGCGGCAGCCGGCGGCGACGCCCGAGACCAGTTGCTCGATGTGGTCGGGGTCGAGGGCCCCGACGGCGATGTAGTCGAGGAAGAACAGCGGCTCGGCGCCCTGGCACACGATGTCGTCGACGCACATGGCCACCAGGTCGACGCCGATGGTGTCGAAGCGACCGACCGCCTGGGCGATGAGGGCTTTGGTGCCGACGCCGTCGGTCGACGACACCAGCACCGGGTTGCGATAGCGGTGGGCGGCGAAGCCGAACAACCCCCCGAACCCGCCGATGTCACCGATGACCTCGGGGCGGAAGGTGGAGCGTACGTGGGAGGCGATGCGCCCGACCGCCGCCTCGCCGGCCGCGATGTCGACCCCGGCGCCGGCGTAGGTCTCGCCGGGCTCGGTCTGCGGAGCCCGCTCCTCGCTCACGCCCGCGGCTCGGGGTGGAGGTGCGGCTCGTGGGTGAGCTGCTCCAGTGAGCCGGCCGGTGACCGGGCCGGCTCGGCCAGGATCTGGCTACGGAGCGCGACCGGCACCGGCACCGGGTAGTCACCGGTGAAGCAGGCCGAGCAGAACCCGGCGCCGGGGGCGCCGGTCGAGGCGACCAGGCGGTCGAGGGAGAGGTAGGCCAGGCTGTCGACGCCGATGTAGTCGCGGATCTCGTCGACGGTGAGGCTGGCCGCCAGCAGTTCGGCGCGGTCGCCGATGTCGATGCCGTAGAAGCACGGCCAGCGCACGGGCGGGCTGGTGATGCGCAGGTGGATCTCGGCGGCGCCGGCCTCGCGCAGCATCCGGGTCAGCTGCTTCTGGGTGGTGCCTCGCACGATGGAGTCGTCGACCACGACCAGGCGTCGCCCGGCGATCGCATCGCGCAGCGGGTTGAGCTTGAGGCGCACGGCCTGGGCCCGCATCTCGGGGGTGGGAGCGATGAAGCTGCGCCCGATGTAGCGGTTCTTGACCAGTCCCTGGCCGTAGGGGATGCCCGAGGCCCGGGCGAAGCCCTCGGCGGCGGCGATACCCGACTCCGGCACGCCCATGACCAGGTCGGCGTCGGCCGGGGCCTGCTCGGCGAGCAGCTCGCCCATGTGCACCCGCGCCGTGTGCACGCTGCGCCCGTAGAGGCGGCTGTCGGGGCGGGCGAAGTAGAAGAACTCGAAGATGCACAGGTGAGGGTCGATCGATTCGGGCGGCCACGGCGACACCGACCGGCAGCCGGAGGCATCGATGACCAGCACCTCGCCGGGGTCGAGCTCGCGCACGAAGTGGGCCCCGACGATGTCGAGCGCCGGTGTCTCCGAGGCCAGCACCCACCCGCCCTCGAGCTTGCCCAGGCACAGCGGGCGGAACCCGTGAGGGTCGCGCACGCCGATGACGCGGTCCTCGTCGGCCAGCACCAACGAGAAGGCGCCTTCGAGGCGGGGCAGCACCGCCAGCAGCGCCCGTTCGAGCGGGCTGGACTCACCCGGCGCCACCTCGGCCGGTGCCCCGGGCGGCGCACCGTCAGTGCGAGCGGGCGCCGCCAGCAACCGCGCCGCCAGCAACTCGGCGACCAGGTCGCTGTCGCTCGACACCGTGCCGGCCAGGAGGCCGGCGGCCTCGGCCAGAGCGGCGGTGTTGGTGAGGTTGCCGTTGTGGCCGAGGGCGAACTGGCGGCCGCCGGCCGAGCGCCACACCGGCTGGGCGTTGCGCCAGGTCGACGCCCCGGTGGTCGAGTACCGGGTGTGGCCGATGGCCAGGTGGCCCTGCAGGGTCTGCAGGGCGCGGTCGTCGAACACGCCCGACACCAGGCCCTGGTCCTTGACCACGGTGAGCTGGGCGCCGTCTGACACCGCCATCCCGGCGGCCTCCTGGCCCCGGTGCTGGAGGGCGTAGAGCCCGAGGTAGGCCAGGTGGGAGACGGGCTGGCCGGGGGCGTAGAGCCCGAAGACGCCGCAGGCCTCCTTCGGTCCCTCGAGGTCA
>JBBJOU010000367.1:0-2894 GCA_037724305.1 Acidimicrobiales bacterium | reverse complement strand
ATGCCCGACGCTGCGCCTGCGAAACCGGTTGGTCCGTACACGCCCGTGGTGCGGGCCGGGGAATGGGTCATCGTGTCCGGCCAGATCGGACTCCGCGACGGCGCGCTGGTCGAGGGCGGGCTCGGCCCGGAGCTCGTCGCCGCCCTGGCCAACCTCGAGGGCCAACTGGCTTCCGTCGGCGCCCGGCTCGACCAGGTGGCCAAGACCACCGTGTTCCTCACCGACATGGCCGATTACGCGGCCATGAACGAGGCCTACGTCGCCGCCTTCGGCGACCACCGTCCTGCCCGCTCGGCCGTCGCCGTGTCCGGCCTCCCCCTCGGCGCCGTCGTCGAGATCGAGGCGTGGGCCCACGTGCCCGCTGTCGGCTGAGCTGGCGGACCGACCGGACGGGCGGGAACCAGCCTGGCGTCCACCGTCGTCCCACTCCCCGTCCCGGCCACCCCGGTCGGGCATGGACGAGGGAGACGGAGCGTGGCTGCACGACGGCGCCGGTGGGCGGCAGTGGCCGTGGTCGGGGCGGTGGCCCTGGCGGGTTGCGGCCGGGACGACCCGAGCCCACTCGTCGGGCCCGACGGTCCCGGGGTGGACGATCCCGACGGCCACGGGATCGAGCCCATCGAGACCGCCGTCGGCACCCTCGACCTCCCCGAGCCCGAGGACGAGGAGGACGCCGTCTCGGCGGCTCCGTCCTCCGGTGACGAGTCGGCGGTGGAGGCGCCGGGCCGGCCGGCGCCGACGACGACGGTGAGCCCGTCCCCGCCGCCGCCCCCGGTCGACGTGACCGTGCCGCCCGACGACGATCCGTCACCGGTGGTCGAGTTCGGCCCCGAGGTCGATCCCGCCCAGGACCGCCTGTCGACCTTCGGCCTCGACGTCGACTCCGCCGGCTTCACCCGCACCCGCCAGGCCCTCGAGCAGGGCCAGTTGCCCGACCCGGCCCAGGTCCGGGTCGAGGACCTGGTCAACGCCGTCGAGGGCGGCTACGAGCCCCCGGCCGAGCCCGGCTTCGCGGTGACGGTCGACGGTGCCGTGGCGAGCGCCGCCGCCCCCGACGAGCGGGTGGTGCGGGTCGGGCTCGCCACCCGGCCGGTCACCGTCGACGCCCGACGTGACTCCTCGCTCACCTTCGTCATCGATGGCTCCGGCTCGATGGAGGGCCCGGGCAAGCTCGAGCTGGTCAAGGAGAGCCTGACCCTGCTGGTCAGCTCGCTGCGCCCGACCGACACCGTGGCCATCGTCGTGTACTCGACCGATGCCCGGGTCGTGCTGGAGCCGACGCCGGTGGCCGAGCGCCAGCGCATCACCTCGGCCATCGCCGATCTGGCGACCGATGGCTCGACCAACGTCGAAGCCGGCATGCGCCTCGGCTACCAGATGGCCGGGACGATGTTCCGCCCCGACGGCATCAACCGGGTGGTGCTGGCGTCGGACGGCGTCGCCAACACCGGGTCGATCGAACCCGACGTGATCCTCGACGCCATCGCCGCCGACGCCGAGGCGGGGATCCAGTTGGTGAGCACCGGGTTCGGCTTCGACGGGTTCAACGATCCGTTCATGGAACGCCTCGCCAACGCCGGCGACGGCTTCTACGCCTACGTCGACGACCGCCGCGAGGCCCAGCGCCTCTTCGTCGACCAGCTCCCCGCCACCCTCGAGGTGCAGGCGATCGACGCCCGGGCCCAGGTGGCCTTCGACCCGGCGGTGGTCGAGCGCTACCGCCTCCTCGGCTATGAGAACCGGGCGATCGCCGACGAGGACTTCCGTGACGAGACGGTCGACGCCGGCGAGATCGGCGCCGGCCACACCGTCACCGCCGTCTACGCGGTGCGACTGGTGCCCGAGGCCCCGGCCGACGCGACCGTTGCCACCGCCAGTGTGCTCTGGGTCGACCCGGTCACCAGGGACGTGCGGGAGGCCGCCGGCGCAGTGACCGTCGGTGCGCTCGCCGCCCCGTTGCGCGACGCCGACCCCCACGTCCAGCTGGCGGCCACCACCGCCGCCTTGGCCGAGGCGCTGCGGGGCAGCCCGTTCGCCGCCGCCGGCCTCGACGCGGTCGCCGCTGACGCCTCCCGGGTGGCGGCGCTGCTGCCCGCCGACCCCACCGCGGCGGAGATGGCCGAGCTGGCGGCCATGGCGGCGGCCGTCGCCTGAGTCGGCCGTCGGGGCGGGAGTTGAGCGGACCCCCCGGATGGGGCAGGCTGAACCCGTGCTCGGCCCGGTGATCATCGTCGTGGTGCTGCTGGTGGTGCTCCCCGTCGCCTTCCTCATGGGCGGCGCGGTGATCGCCGCCGTCTTCGGCCACCTCATGCGCACCACCGCCGAACGCGACCACCAGGGCAGCGAGCTCGTCGACCTCAACGAGTAGGGCGCCCGGGGCTGGCCGACCGGGGTGCAACTGTCCACCGCTACGGGTGGCTGGTTGCCCACCAGTCGGGTTCAGCCCTCGGGCAGCCAGCGGTAGGTGATCCATCCCGGGAGGGGGCGGGCGCCGAGGGCGTCGTAGAAGCGGATCGAGGGCTCGTTCCAGTCGAGGACGTTCCACTCGACGCGGCCGTCGGTGCGCTGACGGAGGGCGTCGAGCAGGGCCCGGCCGTGGCCGGCGCCGCGGTGCTCGGGGCGCACGAAGAGGTCCTCGAGCCAGACGCCGGGCCGGCCCAGGAAGGTGGAGAACGACCGGAACCACAGGGCGAAGCCCGCCACTGCGCCGTCGTCGGCCACCGCCATGAGCACGTGCGCCGCCGGCTCGGGGCCGAACAGGTGGCGCCCGAGGTCGGCCTCGGCCCACACCACCTCGTCGGCCATGCGCTCGTAGTCGGCCAACGCACGGATGAGCTCGGCGATCACCGGTAGGTCGGCGGCGACGGCGTCGCGGATCACGGCACGGTGTCCTC
>JBBJOU010000366.1:0-2897 GCA_037724305.1 Acidimicrobiales bacterium | reverse complement strand
GTGCGTACAGGCTTCTTCGCCATCAGAACGGCTCCTCGTCGGTCGAGTAGGCGCCGCCGCCGGCCTGGCCGGCAGTGGCGTCGGTCGGGGCGGGGCGGTTCGGGGCCCGGCCACCGCCGAAGTCGCCGCCGCCGGCCTTCTTCTCGTTGCGCTCGACGGTGGCGCTGGCCCAGCGCAGGCTGGGGCCGATCTCGTCGGCGATGACCTCGACCACGTTGACGGTGTTGCCCTCGCGGTTCTCGTAGGTGCGCTGCTCGAGGCGGCCGGTGACGACGACCCGGGAGCCCTTGGCCAGCGAGGCGGCCACGTTCTCGGCCATCTCCCGCCAGCAGATGGCGTCGAAGAAGGAGGTGTTCTCCTCCCACTCGCCCTGGGCGTTCTGCTTCCGGCGGTTCACGGCGATACCGACCCGGACCGTGGCCAGGCCGGAGTTGGTGAATCGCAGTTCGGGGTCGCGGGTCAGGTTCCCGACCAGCGTGACGGTGCTGTCTGCCATGGTGTGTCTCCTCGTCCCTACCCGGCCACCGGGGCCGGGGTCGCCTCGCCCGAGAGGCCGCGTCGGGCGGCCTCGCCGTCGGGGAGGCGGATCAGCTTGTGGCGGACGATGTCGTCCGCGAGCCGGAACTGGCGCTCGAGAGCGTCCAGGCCCTCACCCTCGCCCCGGAACTCGAAGACCACGTAGTAGCCCTCGAGGCGGTCGTTGATCTCGTAGGCGAAGCGGCGCTTGCCCCACCGGTCGGTGGACTGCACCTCGCCGTCACGGGCGGCGATCTGCTCCTGCACCCGGCGGACCGTGGGTTCGACGGCGTTCTCGTCGAGACCGCCGTCGATGATGACCATGAGCTCGTAAGCGCGCATGGGCGCTGGTACTCCTCCCTGTGGACCCGGCCGCACGGACCGGGGCCCCCACGGTGGGGGCAGGGCCTCGATTGGCTGGCGATGGTAGCGACCGATCGGGACGGTGCCCGCATCGGCTGTGCCCATCATGACCGGGAGGTGTGACAGTGGAGCGGCGCAGGACGGTGCCGTGGCGAGCGCGCCCCCGGCCTCACTGCGGTGCGGGGCCGCCCTCGTCGCCGCGCTGCAGGCGCTCGAGATCGTGGCGGACAGCGGTGAGCTCGGCGGCGATGGCGTCGCGCTCCGCCTCGACCGATTCCACCAGGGCGACGAGCGCCTGCACGTCGTCATCGATCCCTTCGCCGTCGGCGACCGCAGGCGGAACCGGCTCGACCGCTGTCCCCCCCGAACGGTTCCCCGACGCCTCGGCCAGGCGCTCGGCGTCGGCTCGCGCCTCGGCCACGATGGCGGCGGCTTCGGCGCGGGCGCCGGCCAGTAGGGCGTCAGCGATGAGCGGGTCGGCCTCCCGACCGGCCGGTGCCTCGCCGTCGGGCGCCGCCGCCACCGGGTCGGCCGGGCGACCGCCGGGGGCCTCGCCGCCGACCCGCACAGCGTCGCCGGCAGCGGCCTCGGTTCGCAGCCGCTCGACGTCGGCCTTCGCGTCGGCATGGGCTGCGTCGATCTCGGCACGAGCTCGCTGGCGCAGCTCGGCGGCCTCGGCCGTCGCCTCGTCACGCACGTGCGCGGCCTGCTCCTCGGCCACGACGAGCAGCCGGGCGGCCTCGTCGCGCAGCGCCAGGGCGCGGTCGAGTGCCCTGCGCTCGCTGCGGTGCACCCGGGCCCGGGGCCCGGCCAGCTCCAGGCCCTCATCGTTCGTCCCGGACGGTCCGTCCCGTACGGGACGCGACTCTGCTGGGTCGGCCACGGGAAAACGCTACCCGACCGCTCGACGGCCGCCGCGGGGCCGGCTCACGTCAGGGTCGGGCCAACGGGCACGAACACCGTCTGGCCCACGTAGATCAGATCGGGGTTGCCCGGCTCGGGGAGCTGGTCGGCGTTGGCCTCGAGGACGAGGTTCCACACCTGCGCGATCTCGGCCGTCGTCGGCGCTCGGTCGAGGCGCTCCTCGAGCACCTGTTCGGTGATCGACCACATGGAGTCACCCGATTGGGCCGCCACCTCGGCGGTCGTCGAGCCCCCATCGTCTGTTCCCGACGGGCCAGCCTCGTCCATCGACGACGGCGGTGTGCCGGTTGCTGACGGCGCGTCGGTGGTCGGCGGCGCGAGGGGCGTCGAGGGGGCGACGGTGGTCGAGGGCACCGCCGTGGTGGGCGCCACCGTGGTCGGGGCCGCGGTCGTCGGCGCCACCGTGGTCGGGGCCGCGGTCGTCGGCGCTGCGGTCGTCGGGGCAGCCGTGGTGGGCGGCGCGGTGGCCGGCGCCGCCTCGGTGGCCGGGGGCGCCTCGGCGTCCTCGGACCCGCCGCCGAGGTCGACGTCGCCCCGGGCGCTGCCGGGGCTGGGCGCCTCGGTGGGGGGCGGCACCACCGACGGCGCAGGCGCCCCGGGGGGCGGCGGCGGCTCTGTCAGGGGCGCCACCTCGGTCGTGGGCGGGGCGGCCGTGGTCGTGGGCGGGGCGGTCGTGGGCGCCTCCGTGGTCGGGGCGGTCTCGGTGGTCGGGTCCATCTCCGTGCCCATGTCGCCCCGGCCGGCACCGCCGGCGCCGGGGAGATCGGCGCGTGGAGGCCTGCCGTCGTCCACCGTCGCGGTACCCGTCCCGGTGGCGACGTCCTCGCCGCCGTCGTCAGCGGTGAACGCCAAGGTGCCCACCACCAGGCCGACCACGACGAGCAGCAGGAAGGCGAGGAGCGGCGTCGGGTTGCGGCGCGGACGTCGAGGTCCGGTCCCGCGGTGGTCAGCCTCGGCGCGCGCGTCCCGGATGCGACGCTCCAGATCGTCGAGACGGTCGTGCAGGTCGATCGGGTCTAGGTTCTGGGCGTCGTCCGGCGCGGGCACGGTGGCGGTACCGTACAGATCCCCAGGTCAGGAATACGAGTCCGGCG
>JBBJOU010000365.1:0-2902 GCA_037724305.1 Acidimicrobiales bacterium | reverse complement strand
GGGGGGGGGGGGGCCGGGGGGGCGCGGGCGCGGGGGGGGGGGGGCCGCCCCGCGGGGGGGGGGGGGGCGCCCGCCCGGGGGGCGGCGCCGCCGACGATGCCGGCCACGGCGCCGACCAGGATCGACAGCGACCCGGCGCCGAGCTCCGCCGCCATCACGGCGGCGCCGCCGCCCGCCGCCGCCGCCACCAGGGCCGGGCGCGAGGTGATGGCGGGCACCAGGAGCACCAGGAAGACGAGCGGGACGGCGAAGTCGAGGGGGAGCTCGTCGGGCACGGCCGCTTGCGCCAGCGCTCCGACGACAGTGCACGCCTGCCATGCCAGCCACAGGGTGCAACCGGCGCCGAAGTAGTACGGCAGGCGCCGGCTCGGCGCCGGTGGGTCCTCGCTCGACCACCGGCTGATGGAGACGGCGTAGGCCTGATCGGTCAGGAAGTAGGCCACGCCGAGGCGCCGGCCCAGCGGTTCGTGGGCGAGGTGGGGGGCCAGCGACGCCGAGTAGAGGAGCATCCGCAGGTTGATGGTGCAGGCGGCGACGGTGGCCACCAGCGCCGAACCACCGTCGGCGAGGACGTCGGACACCGCCAGCTGCGACGCCCCGGCGAAGACGATGGTCGACAAGCCGATCGCCGCCCACACCCCGAGCCCGTCGGCGGCTGGCGTGGCCCCGGCCACCAGCCCGAAGGGGATCACCCCGACGAGCAGGGGCAGGATGCTGACGGCGCCGGCGCGCACGTCGGAGGTGGCCACGGACTGAGCATGCCCGCTCGTCGTCCCCGGGCAGTTCTCGAAAAGCGGCACGCTGGACGCCGCCGCTGCGCAGCCCGCGCCGCCACGGTCTATACACATGGGTAACCGCACTCGGCACCAGGGGGCACGAGACGTGAAGACGAACGCAGCGATCCTGTGGGAGCTCGGCAAGGAGTGGAGCGTCGAGCAGATCGACCTCGACGATCCCGGACCGGGCGAGGTGCTGGTGCGTCTGGCCGCCTCCGGCATGTGCCACTCCGACGAGCACCTGACCACCGGTGACCTGCCGTTCGAGCTGCCCATCATCGGCGGTCACGAAGGTGCCGGTACCGTCGAGCAGGTCGGCGACGGCGTCTCGTGGCTGGCCCCGGGCGACCAGGTGGTCTTCGGGTTCATCCCCTCCTGCGGCCGCTGCCCGTCGTGCTCGACCGGCCACCAGAGCCTGTGCGACCTCGGCGCCGCCCTGGCCACCGGCAAGCAGATCGCCGACGGCACCTCCCGCCACCACGCCCACGGCCAGGACCTCGGCCTCATGTGCCTGCTCGGGACCTTCGCCAACCACACCGTGGTCAACGAGGCCAGCTGCATCAAGGTCGACCCCGGCACCCCGCTGGAGGTGGCGTGCCTGCTCGGCTGCGGCGTGGTGAGCGGGTGGGGCTCGGCGGTCTACGCCGCCGACGTGCAACCGGGTGACGTCGTGGCCGTGGTCGGCATCGGCGGCCTCGGCATCAACGCCGTGCAGGGTGCTCGCCTGGCCGGGGCCCGGCGGATCATCGCCATCGACCCGGTCGAGTTCAAGCGCGAGCAGGCGCTCGAGTTCGGTGCCACTGACACGGCGGCGTCGCTCGACGAGGCGATGGGCGTCGTCGGGGAGGCGAGCTGGGGACGGATGGCGAACAAGGTGATCATGACCATGGGCGTGGGCCGGGGCGACCTCCTCGCCTCCGCCCTCGCCATCACCGCCAAGCGAGGTCGGGTGGTGGTCACCAACATCCACCCGTGGACCGAGGTCACCGCCAACGTCAGCCTGCTCGACCTCACCCTCATGGAGAAGCAGGTGGTGGGCTCGCTGTTCGGCTCCGGCAACGCCCGCGCCGACATCCCCAAGCTGCTCGAGCTCTACGGCGCGAAGCAGCTCAAGCTCGACGAGCTGGTGACCCGCACCTACGCCCTCGAGGGCGTCAACGACGGCTACGAGGACATGCGCGGCGGCAAGAACATCCGCGGCGTCCTCGTCTACGAGTAGCCCGCCGGCCACTCGCCCAGGTCCGGAGGCCGCCCTCGGGGGGAGGGCGGCCTCCGTGTTCGCGGCAGGATGGTGACGTGACGACGTCCATCCCCCCGCAGTCCGGTCGTCTCGTGCTCATCACCGGGGCGAACTCAGGGGTCGGCAAGGAGACCGCCGTCGCCCTCGCCGGCGCCGGGGCGACGGTGGCCATCACGAGTCGCGACGGGGCCAAGGGTGAGGCCGCCGCCGCAGAGGTCCGGTCGCGCTCGGGAGCGGGCCCAGAACGCGTCCATGTCGTTGCCCTCGACCTGGCGTCGTTCGCGTCCATCCGGGCCTGCGCCGCCGAGGTGCTCGAGCGCTTCGACCGCCTCGACGTGCTGGTCAACAACGCCGGCCATCTGCTCTCCGAGCGCCGCCTCACCGAGGACGGCTTCGAGATGACCTTCGGCGTCAACCACCTCGGCCACTTCCTGCTCACCTCGCTGCTCCTCGAGCGTCTCGAAGCCGGCGGTGCGTCCCGGGTGGTCACCGTGGCCTCGATCGCCCACCGGGGCGCCGCCGACGCCCGCCTCGACGACCTCCAGAGCGAGCGGGGCTACAGCCCGATGGGCGCCTACAACCGCTCGAAGCTGCACAACATCCTGTTCACCACCGAACTCGCCCGGCGCCAGGCCGGCACGGGCGTCTCCGCCTTCGCCGTGCATCCCGGCGGGGTGCGCTCGGGCTTCGGCAGGGGCGACGACACCAAGGGTCTCGAGAAGCTGGCGTTCCTGGCGGTCCAGCCCTTCTTCATCAGCGCCAAGGCCGGCGCCGGCGCCTCGGTGCACGCCGCCACCGCGCCGGGCATCGAGGACCGCAGCGGCGCCTACTTCGCCCGGAAGGTCCTGGGCAACTACGGGCCCGTCGTGGAGGCGTCGACGTCGGC